>CAZCON010000054.1:0-8153 GCA_964500085.1 uncultured Lachnospiraceae bacterium | reverse complement strand
CAGTGTATTCAGAGCGCTCCGTTTGGTGTTTGCACGAAACGGAAACTTCCGGAATAGAGTAAGGAGAAGGATGTTTGACTGGAGACGGTATGGGACAAAATTATTTTTCAGGCAGTAACAGCGGGGCAGGCTTCCATAATTATTTTGATGGGATTGTACCGCCGTGGGCATCGATGTCACGGCACTTTATGATAAAGGGAGGACCGGGGGTCGGAAAAAGTACCTTAATGAAACGGGTGGCAGAAAGAGCAGAGGAGGCGGGAGAGGCAGTGGAGCGCTTTTACTGTTCCGGCGATCCGGACAGTCTGGACGGGATACGTCTGGTGCAGAAGGGCATCGTGCTTACCGATGCGACATCGCCGCACGCGGCGGATCCTTGCTTTCCGGGAGCCGTGGAGGAAATTGTAAATCTTGGAGAGCAGATTGAGCGCGGACGTATTGTTAAGTACCGTGACGCGGTGGAGAGACTGACGAAGAAAAATAAGGAAAGCTATCGCAGGGGATATGCGTTTCTTGGCGCTGCGGCAGTGCTGGAGGCAGAACGGTATCGGCAGATAGCGGAATGCGTGGACAGAAAAAGGCTGGTAAGCCAGGCAAAAGAGCTGGCAGAGCCGGCAGGGGAGAACAGAAAGGGACAGACGAGGAGACTGTTTCTGGATGCAATCAGCTGCAAGGGCTACGTCAGCTTTGCAGCACAGCAGGAAGAAGGAAATACGGTGCACCGTATTGTGGGAGACGGCAGAGAGGTAATAGTGGATTTGCTATCCGCAGAGCTTTCCGCAGAGCAAAGGGAACTGTTTTGCAGCCCGCTTCGTCCGCAGTGTGTAAAGCACCTGCTGCTTCGGAAGCAGAAGCTTTTTTTGACATCCGCAGACGGAATGGAGGGCACAGCCCTTTGTGCGGAGGATTTTCTGCAACGAGAGTGCCATAGGGCGGCAGGACGTTATGCGGCGGAGGTGCGGATTCTGGAAGCTGAGGCAATGGAGTGCTTTGGTGAGTGCAAAAAAATTCACGATGAGTTAGAGGAAATTTATAAGGAATGTGTGGATTTTTCAGCAATTTCAGAACGGACGGAGCGACTGCTTGCATGGATTGCCGGCGGTGAATAGAACGGCTGCAAATGTGGCATACTGATGCAAAAGAGCTAAGGAAACGGAGCAGATGCGGATATGAAGAAGGTATGCTTTTTTGATACAAAACCCTATGATAAGCTTTATTTTGACCAATTTGCGAAAGAAGCAGAGCTGGAGCTGGTGTACTGTGAAGCTAAGTTAAACGAAAAAAGCGTGGTGTTTGCACAGGGCTGTGATGCAGTGGTAGCCTTTGTAAATGACAGGGTAAACCGGGAGGTGCTTCAGACCTTGTATCATATGGGGATTACTATTGTGGCAATGCGCTGCGCCGGCTACAACAATGTGGATTTTAAGGAGGCCTACGGGAAAGTACACATTGTGCGGGTGCCGGCTTATTCTCCGTACGCTGTGGCAGAATTTACGATGGGAATGTTTCTTAGTCTGAACCGTAAAATTTACCGTGCGTATAATCGGATTCGGGAGTACAATTTCAGCTTAATCGGGCTTCTTGGAACTGATTTTTATGGAAAAACAATGGGTGTAGTCGGGACGGGAAAAATCGGGCAGGTGTTTGTGGATATCTGTCTTGGGTTTGGGATGAAGGTGCTTGCCTGCGACCCGTTTCCGAAAAAACGTGAGGGCGTCCGCTATGTGACCCTGGAAGAACTGTGCAGACAGTCGGATATGATTTCCCTGCATTGTCCGCTTACAAGGGAGTCGTATCATATTGTGGACGAAGCGGCGATTCAGAATATGAAAACGGGCGTAATCCTTGTGAATACCTCCCGCGGCGCATTGATTGATGCGACGGCACTGATAGAAGGATTAAAGAACGGCAAAATCGGCGCGGCAGGTCTTGACGTATATGAGGAGGAGGGGGACTATTTCTATGAGGATTATTCCGGGGCGGTGATGCCGGATGATGAACTGGCAAGGCTGATTTCCATGCCGAATGTATTGCTGACCTCACATCAGGCGTTTTTGACAAGAGAGGCGCTAAAAAATATTGCGGAAACTACGGTAAAAAATCTGAAGCAGTATTTTGACGGGGAGGGCCTTCCCAATGAAATCTGCGTTCACTGTATCCAAGACGGACGGTGCCGGAAGGAGCAGACGGGACGGTGCTTTTAGGAAAAAATGGGAATGGGGATGCCGGAACGGACGGCGGCATTCCCATTGAGACCGGCACTTTAGCGCGACGACTTGCGTTTTGTGTCGGAATATATTATAATTAAAAAGCTATGGCACCGGAAGGAAAGCTTTGCTTTCGGTATCAGGTGACAGATGAAACGGCAGAAATGCGTTAGCTGCGGGAAGGTGATAGTAAGAATGGCAAAGAAGGAACAGGAGACGCGAGAGATTTATATTTTACTGCTACGTACACAATCGTTACTTTCCAGAGTAATACATATAGCGACAAAGGAACCGTATACGCATGTATCCATCGGTTTTGCAAAGGACTGTACACAGTTCTACAGCTTTGCAAGACGCTATACCAGACTGCCGCTCCCGGCAGGGTTTGTGCATGAAAGCATCGAAACGGGAATGATGGCAAAGTGTAAGGAGGCCCCGTGTGCGCTTTACAGGCTGACGATTTCTTCGAAATCCTATTATGCGCTTCGGAGAAAGCTGAAAAAAATGCTGCCGCTTCAGAAGCGGTTTCAGTATAGTGTGCTGGGTACGTTCCTGTGCTTTTTCGGGATAGCATATAAACGCCGGAACAAGTATTTCTGTTCGCAGTTTGTGGCAGAAACACTGAACGAGGTGGGAGCAATGCAATTGACGAAGTCGCCGGAGCTGTACCATCCGGTGGATTTTCTACAGCTGCCGCAGCTGCAGCTGTGCTACGAGGGAACGCTTGGAGGTCTGGCAAAGCAACGTTTTTATTTAGCATATTAATTATTTTGAGGAATCTGCCGATATAATATATGGGCAGATTCTTTTGATTACCGGAAGCTTTGCGAAACGTTTGCTTCCGGAGAGGAAAGGACCGGCTTATGTCTGCACGGAGGCGGACAAAAGGTTATTTGTCGTGAAAAAAAGAAAGGAAGTGGATTTTCATGATGATTCAGTCAAGTACGGTTTCCATGAGTTCAGAGCGTTCCTACCAGAAGGTTGAAAGCTCGGTGTCGATGACAGCAACGTCAAGGGCGGAGGAGGCAATCCGGTTAGATATTTCGGATCAGTCAAAAAGCCTGCTTTCACAGTTGCAGGACGGCATTATGGAGAAGGAAAAAGCCGAAAAAGAGGAACTGGCGGCAAAACAGAAGGGACAGAAAAATGCGCTTTTCAATCTTGCAGAGCGCACAAAACAGACGGGACAGTCGGCAAAGGCACCGGTTCAGACGCAGGAGGATTTGGAACTTGCGATGCTGCGCCGGATTTTGGAAAGTCTCAGAAACCGCGGAAAGAGCTACAAGGAAAAGCAGAGCATGAGCGTAGAGGAGCGGTTTCGGTCCTTTGAGACGCAAAAGGCAAATGTGACAACCCTTTCCTTTGGCATCGGAGGAGGGCTGGGAAGTCTTTCCCTTTCGGACGGGCTGGTACGCAGCACTGGTACTGCCACAGGGGGAAGCACAGGCAGCGGCAGAGGACAGGAATGGAAAATTCAGACGGTGACCTCCAGTTTTTTCTCGGAGCAGGAGGTTACGGAGTACAGCACGACCGGCAGGGTATGCACTGCGGACGGCAGGGAGCTTAGCTTTGGTGTCAGCGTGGAAATGTCTCGTTCCTTTGTAAAAGCAACGGAGAGTTATCAGGAGGGATGCTATACCATGCTGGTGGACCCGCTGGTTATCAATCTGGACTGCGCGGTGGCAGAGGTTAAGGACATGAAGTTTTACTTTGATCTGGACGCAGACGGCGAGGAGGAGGAAATTTCTGAGCTGGGTGCAGGTAGCGGTTATCTGGCGCTGGACAAAAACGGCGACGGCGTGATTAACGATGGAAGCGAGCTGTTTGGAACGAAGAGCGGAGACGGCTTCGCAGACCTTGCAGCATATGACGTTGACAAAAACGGTTGGATTGATGAGGCAGATGAAGTATTTTCTAAATTGAAAATCTGGACAAAGGATGAACATGGGGAAAACAAGCTCCTCGATTTGAAGGAAGCAGGAGTGGGAGCAATTTACCTTGGCAGTGCGGATACACGGTTTTCACTGAACAATGAGGAAACCAATGCCACGAATGCGGTAATCCGGAAAACCGGTGTCTATCTCAGAGAGGATGGGACAGCAGGAACCGTGCAGCATGTGGATCTGGCACTGTAGCGCTAGATGTAGCTCTAGATGGGTAAGTTTTATGGGAAGAAATACTTTCCAAAAGCTTTGCGTTGTGCTATACTAAAAATAAGTGCGAGTTGCCGCTCCAACGGGACAAACCGTGGAGCGGCATTTTTACTAAAATGATACAGGAGTCACTAAAATAAGGACATAAGGGGAAAATAAATTATGAGGGATAACCTGAAAACGGTGTTGCTGATGTTTGCCATTATAGTCAGTGTGGTTTTTGTTCCGGTGCTGGTGTTTTTACCGCCCGTAGGCGGCGCGGTTACCGCTGTGGTGGAAATGACGACGCTGGAGCGGTTGGAGGAAATAACAGAGAAGTCAGGCATTGCGGAAATCGTATACGACGCGGTGCTGGAGGAGATGGAAGACGAGGTGTTTGTCACACAGCTGAAGCCGGAGGTGACAGGAAGAATCGTAAAGGATAGTTTGCAGGTAGAGGATTTCGAACAATGGATAAAGCTTTTACTGGAAGGGGTTTATACAGGCGATGTGGTAACACTTGACCTGAGGAAGCAGCAGGAACGGGTCGAAAAGCAGGTGGAGGAGCTGATAAGGGACGGCTTTGATGAGGTATACGCAGTATGGAAGGACGGCGCAGATACGGTAAACTTTTCCGGAGAATATGTGGAAGCGCTTTTTACGGATTGGGAAAATGCTTTTTTAAGTCAGTATGAAATGTATGGCGCAAGGGATTTGGAAAGTCTGGAGCAGGTATATGACGAAACGCACGGAGAAGGCAAATTTGAAAGTCTCTGCGAAGAAAAAATCAATGAGCTGCGAGAAGAGTGGGATGGCGAGATAACAGAAAACATAAAGACTGTGGTGGCAGACGGCTTTGCAGAAATTGAAGCAGAAGCAGAGGTGCGGCTGCAGGAGCTTGTGAAGAATGCTGATGTCAGGGAGACCTTTGATTTTATACAGGAAATCGGAAAATGGAGTGGCAGTGCAAAGCTGGCGGTATATGGGATTCTGGTTATAATTGTATTGCTTTTGCTCGCCCTTTACCGGCTTGAGATTCCGGGCTTTGTTGTGACGGCAGTACCATTGTTTGCCGGAGGCGGGCTTTGCAAGCTGCTGGCATCCTTAGACGGCAGAATCGCAGAACGGATTTATGAGGAGGCATTTGCGGGACTGGGGGAAAACGAGAAAACGCTTTCCATTTCCGTTTCCTTGCTGGAGAGCGTGTTAAAGCAGCTTTTTGACAGCATATCCGCAGTTGGAACTGTCACTCTGGTGATAGCCCTTGCCTTGACCGGTGGAGCAATCCTGCGTGGCGTTTTGAAAGCAAATGAAAGGGCGGCCAAGGAGTCCTGTCGGCAGTGACGCGCTCCGGCTTCGTACAGGCCGCAGAAGGAAGGGACAGATATGGAAAAGATGACAACCTATACCTATCAGGGCTTTACCTTTACCTCTGAAGCAGAGCTGAAGGAGGCGAAAAAGGAAGCGGAGGCAATTGCATATATTCGTGCCCAGGCGGATTTGTCCAATATAAAAACGGTCGTCAGGCTGTATAACCGGCTGGTGGAAAAGGGAACACTGGTTACGGTTCTTGGAGTTTCCTTTTTGCAAGAGCTGAGATCGAGGGCACTGGAGCAGGGAACGATAGCGGAAAGCAGCTTAAAGCCGTTGCCGGAGCCGGTGAAAAACTTTCGGGAGAAAGAAAAAAAGAAGCCGTCGAAGGACCGGAAAATGATGGAATTTTATCGGGAACGCTCTAAAAATCTTACCGTTACGGTAGTGATTTTAAGCGTTGTTATTGCAGCCCTGCTTGCAATCCGTTTGTTTGGTACAGCCTCGCCCTTTGAGGATTACGAACAGAGGGTACTGGACGAGTATGCGGGCTGGAAGGAAGAGCTGACCCGGAAAGAGGAGATGCTTCATTCGTGGGAGGAGCGTCTGACGGAATGGGAAGAGACGCTGACGGAACGCGAAAATGCGCTGCAGCAGAAGTGAGTTCACAAATCGATGCAGATTCGGACACAATCTTTCCATATTCCCGTGATAGGATGGTCTTAGAAGCGGTATCGGAGGAGGTAGTTGGATGGAACGCACAAAAATATTGGTTGTGGATGATGAAAGCCGTATGCGGAAGCTTGTGCATGATTTTCTTGCAAAGAGTAATTATGAGGTGACGGAAGCAGAGAATGGAGAACAGGCAGTGGATTTGTTTTTTGAACAAAAGGACATTGCGCTGATTATTCTGGACGTGATGATGCCAAGGATGGACGGCTGGCAGGTATGCAGGGAAATTCGTCAGTATTCCTCCGTGCCGATTATTATGCTGACGGCAAAAAGCGATGAGCGGGATGAGCTGCTGGGGTTTGAGCTTGGCGTGGACGAATATATTTCAAAACCGTTCAGCCCTAAAATTCTGGTAGCGAGAGTGGAGGCAATATTACGGAGGGCAGGAGCTGTGGCAGCTGAGGTGACGGAAATCGGCGGTATTGTACTGGATAAGTCGGCACATCAGGTGTCGATTGATGGTATGCCGATTGAACTGAGCGTGAAGGAATTTGAGCTCCTTTCGTATTTTATTGACCATAAGGGACTGGCACTGTCCAGAGAACGTATTCTGAACAATGTGTGGAATTATGATTATTTTGGAGATGCCAGAACCATTGATACGCATGTGAAAAAGCTTCGCAGCAAGCTGGGAGAAAAGGGAGACTATATTAAAACCATCTGGGGCATGGGCTATAAATTTGAGGTGTAGGCGATGAAGCACAGAAAGCATTCGGTCAGAGTGAAGGTTATCTGGATGTCCTTGGCAGCTATTTTTGGCACGGTGGCGCTTTGCCTGATTTTAAATGAAACATTTCTGGTAAAATATTATGAGAAAAGCAAGCAGAAGACGCTGGGAAGGGTTTATCAGGAAATAGACCGGGTAATCTCTGATACGGAAGCGGCAGGGACGGCGTTGCAGACTCCGGAGGAGACGACAGAAAATGAAGGAACAGACGAAACGGCGGGAAACGGGCTTTTAACAGAAAAGCTTCGCCTGGAGCTAGATATTTTGTGTACCAAGGCGAATGTAACCGCAGTGATTGTAGAGGATATTTTATCTCCGAATGCGAGACCGCAGGATATGGCAAAGTATTTTTTCGGAATCGGAGGGGAACGCGATCAGAATGACGCGGTGCTGCGTGATTTGATTGGTGACTACTACTTTCCGGGCTTTGGAGAAGAGGTAAGGGAAAAAAAGCTGGAGTCAGAAAACGAGAGCTATAGCATTTTTTCGCTGTACGATGCGAGAATGCAGTCAAAATACATTGAGCTGGTAGGCTTTTTATCCAATGGAGATATTATTCTGATGCGCTCGAATGTGGAGAGTATGCAGGAAAGCATCAAGGTTGCCAATAAGTTTCTGCTGTATGCGGGCATGGGCAGCGCACTGCTGATTTCGCTGCTGATGTTTTTTGTCAGTCACAGGTTTACAAAGCCGTTATTACAGCTTACGGAGCTGGCAAAGAAAATGTCGGAATTAAATTTTGACGTATCCTACCAGGTTCGGAGCCGGGATGAAATCGGAGAGCTGGGAAACAGCATCAATACGCTTTCGGAAAAGCTGGAACGGACAATTTCAGAGCTGAAAAGTGCGAATAATGAATTGCAGGTGGATATTGAGCGCAAAACACAGGCAGACGAAATACGTAAGGAGTTTCTTTCCAATGTTACGCACGAGCTGAAAACGCCGATTGCATTGATTCAAGGATATGCAGAGGGGATAAGGGAAATAAGCGTTGAAGGTCCCGGGGCCGGGGGGTTTTACTGGGTGTGGTTATTTCTTGGGGAA
>CAZCON010000053.1:0-8218 GCA_964500085.1 uncultured Lachnospiraceae bacterium | reverse complement strand
CGGTAGAGGAGCTGACTCTGCAGGAAAGCGAGGTGGCAGCGGCAGAGTGGATGCGGCGGGAAACCATTGAAAGACTGAAAAACGAGGGTTTTATGCACCGTTACAGATATTGGGAACTGTTAGAAGATTATCTGAACTAACCAAAAAGAAAAGAATACGGAGAAAAAGAAAAGGACGATTCCGGAACGGCAAAAGGCTGTCCCTGCGGAAGCGTCCATTTCTTATTAGGAAGAAAAACAATCAAAGGAAGATAATTTTCTGTATTATGGCGCTACGGTGAAGGTTTCGTTTACATAATCCGGCTTGTCCACAAAATTTTGGTCGTATACACGGACTGGCAGGGTAAGCGTTTCTACCGTGGTGATATTGCTTTGTTCTAATACATAATTGGACCAGGTAATGTAGCAGACACTTTTTTTGCCTGGGAGAACGGTGGCTGCCCAGTATGGCTCGCAGCCGACGCCGTTAATTGCTGCATCGTCCAGAGTAAAGGTCAGACTGGTATCGGAATTGTTTTCCAGATAAGCAGTTGCAAAATAGCCCTGCTCCTCGTCCACAGCAAAGCCGGTAAGAATCATGGTGCAGTCCTTGGTATTAAATAAAACAATGTCGCCGTCCTGTACGGTGTAAGAAGAGGACGTTACAGCCTCCTCGCCGGCAGGGTGAATGGTAAAGCTTTCCTGTACAATGGCATCGGAGAGCCAGTCTTCGTCAAGGTATGCGGACAGCAGAAATTCGAGTTCTGTTACCTCGGTAATTCCAAACAAATCTAAATCGGATTGATAGAAAATGATGAAATCATGCGCTTTTTTGCCGGAAGGAAGGGAAAAAGACCAAAATGGGTCACACATAAATCCGTTTATGGAAACATCATCCAGGGTAAACATCAGAGTCTGTTCGGAATGATTTTCCATATAGACATACATGAGATAGCCTAAGGGTTCTACGGCTTCAAGCTGAGTGATACCAATGGTAATTGTATCTGAGTCCACAAGGAGAATATCATCTGGAGCAAAGGTATAGGTATAAGCTATGGCATTTTCCTTGCCGTTTGGATAGAAAGTAAAGCTGTCGTGTACGAGGATGTCGAGCCAGTTGTCGATATCGTGGACGTTGAGAAAAAAGTGAAGGCTGGTAACCTCGGTAATTCCAAGCGACTCAAATTCTGCGGTATAGAAGGTGATTTCATCGGATACGGTTTCGCCGGCAGGTACGTCACAGTACCAGTATGGGTCGCAAAATACTTCATTGACATAGACATCATCCATGGAAAAGAAGAGATTTGCGTTCGTCTTGTTTTCCATCTGTACATTCAGTGTGTAGCCCCAGTACCCGTTTTCATCAATGGAAGTGATTTTGAGCGAACAGGATTCATTGTCTACAATAACGCCGTCCGTAACCGGAGTGCCTGCAGCCGGATGCTCCGGCGCTATCGTTGCGGATGGAGTCGGTATAGGGGAAAATGTATTGTCAGTATCGTTGATGTACTTTTCCAATGCATCAAACAGTTCAGAAAGCTCTTTTTTTTCTTCACTGCCGGAAGTAGTTGGAGTCTCAGCTGCAGCCGGCGCTTCGGTTGGTTCCTTGCCGGAACCGTCAGAACCGCAGGCAGCAAAGGACAATAAGGCGGCAACGGTCAGCATCGTGTACAGTATTTTTTTAAACATGTGATCCTCCTGGTAAAACTTGTGGTAATGATACCATAAAGTAACAAGCTGATTTGCGGTCATTATACCATAAAGCAACGAGCTAAAAGGAACATCTTGTTCCTTTTAGCGACTGCCCACGATAATAGCCACTCTGTGGCTACTATACCATGTTCTATAAAGAAATGCAAGTTTTGGAAGAAACGTACAACCGACAACCGGCGAAAACAGCAGCAATGGCGTGGCAGAGAAATAGCGTGAAGCAGTTATTAGAAATACAGGGAGAAAATAGTTTGGAAAGGGTATGGAAACGTGGTATGAAAACGAACATAGAATAGAAGGATGAAAGGGGCAGGAGTATGGGATGGAATTGATTCTGCGTTATACGGGAGATTTGCAGAAATTACAGGAGAAAATCGGGTTTCAGGCAGAAGAATTGTTAGGCGGGTATGCGATTGCACATATCGCAGAGGAACATGCGCCTTTATTGCTTTCTGCCGGGGAAATTCTTTGGACAGAGATCCCGTCAAGGGTGTATACGGAGGTGAATGCCGGAAAGCGGGAGTCCTGTATTTTGGCAGCGCAGGCAGAAAGACCTATGCTCACCGGAGCGGGGGTTTTGGTGGCAATTATTGATTCCGGAATTGACTATACACATCCGGATTTCCGAAACGGGAATGGGACAACGCGAATCGTTGCACTGTGGGACCAGACGGCAGAGCCGGTGGAAACGACGACGCAGGAAGGAAGCACGGCACAATATCGGAATTTACCGCCGGAGGGGTATCTGGATGGTGTGCTGTATACAAGAGAACGTATTGACGCGGCGCTTGCGGGAGAACGGACGCCAGAGGGCGGGGAGCTTGTGCCGGAACAGGATGGTTCCGGTCATGGTACGCATGTCGCAGGCATTGCGGCAGGAAACGGCAGAGCGTCAGGGGGAAGCTATCGCGGTGTGGCATATGAAAGCCCGCTTTTGGTAGTAAAGCTTGGCGGAACACAGGCAGACCCGTTCCCGCAGACAACAAACCTAATGACGGCGGTTGATTTTTGCGTGCGCTATGCGGCTGCGGCAGGAATGCCGCTCTGTATCAATCTTTCCTTTGGAAACAGTGCGGGAGCACATGACGGGAGAAGTCTTTTGGAAACCTATTTGAATGAAGTTTCCCTGTATGGCAGGGTCTGTGTCTGCATCGGAACCGGAAATGAAGCTAATGAGGGGAGACATGTGGGCGGAACCTTGAAGATGGAAGAAAATGGGGGTGCGTTCCATGCCGGCGGTGTGCGGCGGGAAATTTTGCTGAATGTGGGAAGTGGAGAACGCAGGCTGTCCATGGGGCTTTGGCTTAACGCACTGGATACGGTGGAAATTTCACTTGTGTCACCTTCCGGAAGAGAACAGAGACTGCCCCAAAATATACAGGGGACTGGAACTGTTATCAAGGGGTATCCGGTGGCAGGGGGTGTGGCACTTTCCTTTGGTGCTTCTGTGGCAGAGGTGTTTGTAGGAGAAGCAACGCCTTACCGGGGACTACGGGAAATTTCCATTACACTTTTGGGGGAGGAAGACGTGGTAGAGGCGGGAACATGGCGGCTGCGTCTGTTGCCGGAGCGGATTTTGGACGGGGAGTATGATATCTGGCTGGCAAGGGGAGCTTTAAATACGCTGACACGCTTTTTACAGCCTACGCCGGAGCGGACGCTGACGATTCCATCCACGGCACAACGACCGGTTGCAGTGGCGGCATATGACGGGAGAACCGGAAGCATTGCAGCTTTTTCCGGCAGGGGCTATCCCAGAGGCGGTTTTATTAAACCTGACATTGCGGCACCGGGCGTAGAAATTGTTTCCTGTGCGCCGGGAGGCGGATATACGGTCAAAAGCGGCACTTCTATGGCAACGCCGTTTGTCACGGGAGCAGCGGCACTTCTTATGCAGTGGGGGATTGTGCAGGGAAACGACCCGTATTTGTACGGAGAACGATTAAAAACCGTATTGCTCCGGAGCGCAAGACGGCTGTCGGCGCTTATGGAGTATCCGAATATTTATGTTGGCTGGGGAACGCTGTGTCTTTCACCGGAGGAAAAATAATTTTTGCCGATTGACAAAGTAAGGAAAGTAGAGTATAGTAAAGATGAACATATGAATAAATGCTCATATATTGAAACGAAAGGAGACGGAATCATGAAGCAGAACAAAGCGGAATGCTGTGACAGTGTTTGTGTTCATGCGGAGCTGGTACAAAAGGTAAATGCACAGCTGCCGGACGAGGAAGAGCTGTATGATTTGGCAGAACTATTTAAGGTGTTTGGGGATTCCACGCGTATTCGGATTTTGTTTGTCCTGTTCGAAGCAGAGGTATGTGTATGTGATTTGGCAGAGACGCTGCATATGACGCAGTCTGCGGTTTCCCATCAGCTGAAGATTTTGAAGCAGGCGAAGTTAGTCAACAGCAGGAGAGACGGAAAGTCCGTATTTTATTCGCTTGCAGATGACCATGTCCGGACGATTATCGGGCAGGGATTGGAGCATATTGAGGAGTAAGAAGCAAACAACGTGCGGCAGGGTGCGGAAAAATAGAAAAAGCAGGAGGGCTTGTTATGAAGAAAAAATTTAAGCTACAGGATTTGGATTGTGCAAATTGTGCTGCAAAGATGGAAGAGACAATTAAGAGGATTGACGGGGTGGAGTCTGCCACAGTCAGCTTTATGACCCAGAGGCTTACGATTGAAGCGCCGGAGGAGCGCATGGATGAGATTATGGAGCAGGTAGTGGCGGCTTGTAAAAGGGTGGAGCCGGATTGTAAGATTTTACGGTAGAGGAAAGGAGTCCTGCTATGACGAAAAAGCAAAAAGCAGTCTTAATCCGTATTGTAGTAACCTTTGTCCTTTTTCTGGGGTTGTTGTTTGCAGAGCATTTTGACGGATTTGAACACCTCGCGATAGTATGGCTTCCGTTTCTTCTTTGCCTGGTTCCGTATCTGCTGATTGGGTATGACATTTTGTGGAAGGCAGCGCAGTCTGCGGTTTCCCATCAGCTGAAGATTTTGAAGCAGGCGAAGTTAGTCAACAGCAGGAGAGACGGAAAGTCCGTATTTTATTCGCTTGCAGATGACCATGTCCGGACGATTATCGGGCAGGGATTGGAGCATATTGAGGAGTAAGAAGCAAACAACGTGCGGCAGGGTGCGGAAAAATAGAAAAAGCAGGAGGGCTTGTTATGAAGAAAAAATTTAAGCTACAGGATTTGGATTGTGCAAATTGTGCTGCAAAGATGGAAGAGACAATTAAGAGGATTGACGGGGTGGAGTCTGCCACAGTCAGCTTTATGACCCAGAGGCTTACGATTGAAGCGCCGGAGGAGCGCATGGATGAGATTATGGAGCAGGTAGTGGCGGCTTGTAAAAGGGTGGAGCCGGATTGTAAGATTTTACGGTAGAGGAAAGGAGTCCTGCTATGACGAAAAAGCAAAAAGCAGTCTTAATCCGTATTGTAGTAACCTTTGTCCTTTTTCTGGGGTTGTTGTTTGCAGAGCATTTTGACGGATTTGAACACCTCGCGATAGTATGGCTTCCGTTTCTTCTTTGCCTGGTTCCGTATCTGCTGATTGGGTATGACATTTTGTGGAAGGCAGCGCGTAATATTTGCCATGGTCAGGTATTTGACGAAAACTTTCTGATGGTTCTTGCGACGTTTGGCGCGCTCTTTGTCGGAGAGTATTTAGAGGCAGTGGCGGTGATGCTGTTTTACCAGACAGGAGAGCTGTTTCAAAGCTATGCAGTAGGGAAATCCCGTCGTGCAATTTCAGATATGATGGATATTTGCCCGGCGTATGCGAATCTGGAGGTGGACGGCAGGCTGCTGGAAGTGGAGCCGGATGAGGTGGAGCCTGGAAGCATTCTTGTGGTAAAGCCGGGAGAACGGGTTCCTCTAGACGGCCTAGTATTAGAGGGAGAGTCTTTCCTTGATACTACGGCACTGACCGGCGAGTCCGTGCCAAGAAGAGTCGTGCCGGGAGATGGGATTATCAGCGGCTGCATCAACGGCAGCGGTACGCTCCGGATGCAGGTGACGAAGGAATTTGAGGATTCTACGGTAGCAAAGATTCTGGAGCTTGTGGAAAATGCAAGCAGCAGAAAAGCAAAAACAGAGAACTTTATTACAAGATTTGCAAAATATTATACGCCGATTGTCACGATTCTGGCAGTGCTTCTTGCAGCGTTACCGCCGCTTGTGATGGGCGGAGCGTTTGGAGAATGGCTGCAGAGGGCATGTATTTTTCTTGTGGTATCCTGTCCGTGCGCGCTTGTGATTTCTGTACCGTTAGGGTTCTTTGGCGGTATTGGTGCAGCCTCAAGGCTTGGCGTGCTGGTAAAGGGAAGTAATTTTCTGGAAACGATGGCAGAGGTCTCTACGGTGGTTCTGGATAAGACCGGAACGGTTACGAAGGGAGAATTTAAGGTCCGGCAGATTATCCCTTGCGGTAGAAGCAAGGAGGAGCTGTTAGAGCTTGCGGCGCTTGGAGAGGCGTATTCGAACCATCCGATTGCACAGGCGCTCAAGGACGCTTACAAAAAGCCGTTGGAGCTTACCAGGGTGACGGATGCAAAGGAGTTAGCAGGGCTTGGAATACAGGTACTGGTGGATGGGAAAAAGGTTTTTCTTGGAAATGAAAGACTGATGAAAAAACAGGAGATTTCCTACCAGCCGGTGAAAAGCAGCGGTACAGTGGTGTATGCAGCCATTGATGGCGTGTTTGCAGGAAGCCTTATCATTTCGGACGGTATTAAGGAGGGAGTGTGTAATGCCCTGCAAAAAATGCGCCGGAGCGGCGTAAAACGATTTGTGATGCTGACCGGAGACAGGAAGGAGGCAGCGGAAGCTGTGGCAAACGAGCTTTCTATCGATGAGGTGCATGCAGAGCTTTTGCCGGGAGATAAGGTGGCGTTTGTCGAGGAGCTTTTGCAAAACCGGAGGGAACACGAAAAGCTTGCCTTTGTAGGTGACGGCATCAATGACGCACCGGTTCTGACGCGCGCAGACATCGGGATAGCGATGGGAAGCATGGGGTCAGACGCGGCAATCGAGGCAGCGGATATTGTGCTGATGGATGATGATATGGAAAAAATTGCAGCCGTGATGCAGATTTCCAGAAAAACCTTAGCCATTGTACGGCAGAATATTGTGTTTGCGATTGGCGTAAAGGTGCTGGTGCTCTTGCTTGGCGCACTCGGAAGGGCAACGATGTGGGAAGCGGTGTTTGCGGATGTCGGCGTTTCTGTGATTGCTATTTTAAATGCCATGCGGGTGCTTAAGAAACGATAAAAACAGAAAAAAATCGCCGCGATATTTGCCTAAATTCGGTCAAAATGTGTATTGCGTTCCGGAAAGAATTATATTACAATAGAGAACGTGGCAGAAAGCGACACGGCAGCATAAAAAGCGGAGGAAAAACAAATGGGCGGTTTTTTTGCGGTAGCATCAAAGGAAGATTGCGTTTTTGATTTGTTCTTTGGAACAGACTATCATTCCCATCTCGGTACAAGACGCGGAGGTATGGCGGTATATGGAGAGAGCGGCTTTAACCGTTCGATTCACAACATTGAAAATTCACCGTTTCGTACAAAGTTTGAAAAAGATGTGAATGAGATGAAGGGCAATATGGGAATCGGTTGTATTTCTGACTATGAGCCGCAGCCGCTTTTGGTTCGTTCCCATCATGGCACATATTCCATTATTACGGTAGGTAAGATAAATAATTTAGACGAGCTGGTACAGAAAATATTTCAGTCCGGCGGTTCTCACTTTTTGGAGATGAGCGGTGGGGATATCAATGCAACGGAGCTTGTTGCTGCGCTGATTAACCAGCAGGCGAATCTGGTGGAAGGAATTTCGTATGCACAGGATATGATTCAGGGTTCCATGAGTATTCTGGTTATGACGCCAAAGGGAATTTATGCGGCACGTGATAAATACGGCAGAACGCCTGTTACGATTGGAAAAAAGGAGGGCGCGTTTTGTGCTTCCTTTGAATGTTTTGCTTATTTGAATTTAGGATATCAGGACTATAAAGAGCTGGGGCCGGGAGAAATTGTGGTTATGACACCGGAGGCGGTAATTACGCTTGCAAAGCCGGGCAGTGAAATGCGGATTTGCACCTTCCTTTGGGTCTACTACGGTTATCCGTCTTCCTCCTACGAAGGAGTCAGCGTAGAGCAGATGCGCTATAACTGCGGCGCGAAGCTTGCAAAGCGTGATGACGCTAAGCCGGACAGTGTGGCAGGCATTCCGGATTCCGGTACGCCGCATGCCATCGGTTACGCAAATGCGTCCGGAATTCCGTTTTCCAGACCGTTTATTAAGTATACGCCGACGTGGCCGCGTTCTTTCATGCCGACGATACAGAGTCAACGGAATATGATTGCGAAGATGAAGATGCTTCCGGTACATGATCTGATTCAGGATAAGAGCCTGCTTTTAATTGATGATTCGATTGTGCGCGGTACGCAGCTGAGTGAAACCACAGAATTTTTGTACCAGAGCGGTGCAAAGGAGGTACATATCCGTACCGC
>CAZCON010000052.1:0-8303 GCA_964500085.1 uncultured Lachnospiraceae bacterium | reverse complement strand
ATTTATATCTGAGCGAGACACCGATTACGGAGCGGAGCTAAAAATACCGGCTATCACTCAGTCTGAGTCATAGCCGGTTACATAGCTGTCTGTTTTTACAGCTTTCGCAGCAGCCGCTTTGCAGCGCAGGACTGCTTATTTAAGAATCGTACATCCTGACCGAAGCTGATTTCGATTACCTTTACATCGCTGTTATCCCGAACAATTCCTTTTCCGAAATACTCATGATATACCATATCTCCGATGCGAAGTCGGTCAATTTCCTCTCTTAATATTTCTTTTTCCTTTAAGGCTTCCGCAATCTCACGAAGCTTAGCTTCCTCCTCATTTTCTCCGTTTCTGTTCTGACGAATCACTTCCTCGTTCAACAGGCGGGCACGCTCCCGGTCTGCCAAAAGACTTGCCTCGTCCTGACGTGCCACCGGAGCGCTTTTTTCCTCTTCCTCTGATTCCACAGGCTTCTCGCGACGCTTCATCACCGGAATCGGTGTGCCATCCGGAGATAACGGTGCATGAGAAAGCGGCACATTTTTCAGATTATTCAGCTTCTCGTTAGTCTCGCTGCCCTTGACATCCCCGTTCCTTTTCTTTAAGTACCAGAGTGCCACAAGGATTCCGGCTGCAATCAAAAGCACCACAACAACTGCAATCAGACCACCGTTTCCATCAGACTTTCCCGCACCCTCCTGCGGCAAAGGCGTTGGCGTAGACGGAACCGGCGACGGGGTCGGTGTGGACGGCTTCGGGGTCGGTGTCAGCGTCGGAACCGGCGAGGGAGTCGGAATCGGAGTAATTATATCTACCGTAAGTGTCACATAGCTGCTGTGAACATAACCAACCACAATGGTATCATTCTTCAGAAATGATACCTTATACCATACCTGAGCGCTGCTCACTGCCTGATCCAGAATTGCAACCTCGTCCTGATAATCCAGCGTCACATTCACTCCGTCCAGTTGTACCACCGCATTGTCCTTCCCTGCACCGGAACGGACATTCAAACCCGCTGTATTTACCACTCCGCGATATACATTGCTCTCCCCACGCTCCACATCATATTCGTAAACTGCCTCTGTTGCCGCATAAGCACTTGCCCTGCCTGCGAACAGCACTCCGCCGCACAGCATGACACACAACACTCTTTTCATCTGCTTTCTCATCGTTCTTTTCATACCCTTTCTCCTTTCAATGTAGTTTATCAAAACGTCACCATTTTATTCCTGTTTTCCCAATACATAATGAATAAACTGCTGTGCGCTCCGTCCCGACAGTCCTCCGCCGCGAAGCTCCCAGATGTTTGCCTGCGCGAGCAGCTCCTCTTCCTTTCCGGCAAGCTCCGGATACTTTGCTGCAATCCCCTTTACAATTGTCTGAAACTCCTTCTTGTCCGGTGCGGAATAGTTGATAGAAACACCAAACCTCGCCACCAGAGAAAGCTTTTCCTGAATCGTATCGGAGCGGTGCAGTTCGTCCTGCGACATATCCGAACGATCCGACCAGGTTTCCCTGATTAAGTGCCTGCGGTTTGAGGTGGCATAAATCAGAATGTTCTCCGGTCTGATTTCCAGACCTCCCTCTATCACTGCCTTCAGGTACTTGTACTCAATTTCAAACTCCTCAAAGGATAAGTCATCCATATAAATAATAAATCGGTAATTCCGGTTCTTAATTCTGGAAATAAGCGCGGACAGCTGATGAAACTGATGCTTGTATATCTCAATCATACGCAGTCCGTCATCATAAAACTCATTTAAAATCGCCTTGATACTGGTGGATTTTCCGGTTCCGCTGTCCCCATACAGTAAGACATTGTTTGCCTTTCTTCCCTCCACAAAGGCTCTTGTATTATCTACCAGCGTCTTTTTCTGCGATTCATATCCGATAATGTCATCCAGCATTACCACCTCTGTATTGGTAATCGGCTGCAGGGCAAAGCTTTCCCCCTCACCGACAACACGGAAGGCCTTATTCAGACCAAACTGTCCCACACCGTACCTTTTATAAAAGCCGGTCACTGCCGCAAAAACCTCCTCCTCATCACGGGAAACGGCTATCGCATGCTGCAGCTCCTTTACCTTATCTGCCACACTTTTATTGTAATACTGCTCGGTCTTTGGAATCGACCGGTAGTTTGTAATCACTGAAAAGCAATCTATGCCAAGTACCTGCTCCAGCCATGAAAAATCATAGAAAAAAAGCTCCCTAAAAACAGAAAAATCCTTCTTTGCCAGCAGATTCACCGAACCATCTGCCGCTCCTCTCTTCTCACAAAGCAGCGAGAACGGGGTTTCTGCCATCGTCAGCAGATAAGCAAGATAGGCCTGCCATAAATTCTCATCAAAACCATATGCCGTTGCAAGATCGAGAAGTCTGTGCATCTGTCCGTACAGACCGGACACGGTCTGCTCCCGGTCTGCGCTTCCCTGCTCATATGCTCTGATGCATTCTGCAACTCCGTTTAAAATGTCCGCTCCCGCAATATCCTTATAAATCATCAGTTTTGCAATTTTATCGTACATCCTGTTACTTCCCTTTCCGGTGCAGCCGCACCCATTTCTCCCTACATATCCCCTGCACAGACCAGACAAAGTCCGTTCTCTCCGGCCAGTGCCGTAAGCTCTCCGGTAAAGCCCTGCATGGAAAAGCAGTACCATTCCTTTGGCCTTACGCCTGCGCTTTCCAGAATCCTTTCATACCCTCTGAAGTGTTCCACATCCGTCAGTTCTTCCCTGCAGTCGCAAAACCCTGCCAGATACTCCCCGCTGTCTGCCCTTGCAAGTACATCAATGCTCCCGTTTTTTCCATGCCATACCCCAAAGCTGCCATATACCATACCAAGCTTCCGATAGTCATTTAACACCTGCAAATATTCTCCGCACACATTTCTAAACGCTTCTGTCACATACTCCGTCAGATACGGTGCAATCTGTTCCCGGTATACCCTTCCTCCCTGTCCTATTGCAATTGCAGAACGATTTGGATAAATAAACCGGTACCAGAACCTGACGTATGGCTCGCGGATGCGATACAGCCCCTTCTGCACCTCCTTGTACTCCTTGGTTTCAAAGGAAAACAGCTTTTCTGTAATGTCAAGCTCCGTCAGGTTTTTCAGGTAAACACTAATTTTCGCTCTGGAAAATCCCGTCTGTTCATACATATCATTCAGCTTGTACCTTCCCTGTGCCAGTGCCGCAAGAATGGTATTGTATGCTGAAAGCTCTCTTAGCTCCTGTTTCAAATAATGCTCTGCCTCTGCATACAGTGGAGCATCCTCTGTCAGGAAAAGACGCATAACATTTGCTTCAAAGCTCTCCTTCTCCCGCCAAAGTCTTAAGTACGCCGGCACTCCTCCAAGCACTGCGCCGGTATAGATGTTGTCCTTTACGCTGCTCTGCCGGTGATATCCTGCCAGCTCCATAAAGGAAAACTCCTTTAGCTTGATAAATCCATTTAACAGCTTTGCTGCTGTTCCAAGTGCTCCGGTCATCTCATTTTCAACCCAGCTAATGGAGGAAGAAAGCAGTAATACCAGTAGTGTACCGTCTCCATGGTGCTCCATGTAAAAGCGGACAAAGGCAGTCAGAAACCCGGTTGGCTCCTCTAGCAGATTGCGAAACTCATCAAATACCAGCACAAGCTTCTGCCCCACTACATGACGTGCCGCATACAGCATACCAAACGCTTCATAAAAATCCTTTGCCGCAGCCGCCTCTTCCCACTCCTGTTTCATACAATGCAGCTGTTCCTTTGCTGTTACACGACGTGCCGCATAGTATACCGCCGCTTTGTCCTTCACAAAGCGGCGAACCAGCGAGGTTTTTCCTATACCGCTTCGCCCATAAAGAACAATCACACTGTTCCGTTCCAATGCATAAAGCCCTTCCAATCGTTCCAGTTCCTGTGTACGTCCTGCAAACATAATCCTTCTCCGTGTTCTTCCTTACATCTTCTCAGGTGCCGAAAAACCAAGTAAATCAATACACACTTCCAGTAAATGAAGTACCAGCGTAATTAAGGAAATCCATTCTCCCTGCTTTACCTCATCTGTTTCTGCTATAATCCTGTTGTTGTGGTAAAAGCTGTTAAATGCATCTGCCAATTCGTAAATATACTGACAGATTTTATGCGGTGCGATTTCCTCATACGCATGCTCCAACATATCATTAAAGCGTGCTGTAAGAAGCATCAGATTCCGCTCATCCTCACCATAATCACGCACACTGGCGTTGATGGCAGCCACCTTTTTCTCCGGATTTTCCCCATAATATTTCGAAAGAATCGACTTAATCCGAACCATCGTATATAAAATATACGGACCCGTATTTCCCTCAAAGGAGGTAAAGCGCTCTAAGTCAAAGATATAATCCTTGGTTGCCTGATTTGACAAATCTCCATACTTGATTGCTGCAAGACTGACGATTTTTGCAATTTGTTCTGCTTCCTCCGCACCCATTTCACGGTTGCCAGCCATTTTCTTTAAAACCTCTTCATTCGTGTCCGCTATCAGCTGCTCTAAGCGCATCACGCCGCCATCTCTGGTTTTAAACGGCTTGCCGTCCTTACCGTTCATGGTGCCAAAGCCCAGAAAACGGATATCCTTTTCCGGCTCAATGATACCTGCCTTTCTGGCAGTACGGAATACCTGGGTAAAGTGCATCTCCTGACGCTTATCCGCAAGATAAATATAACGGTCCGGCTCATAAAGCTTCTCTCGCTCCACAATTGTCGCAAGGTCTGAGGTTGCATAGAGCGCAGCTCCGTCAGACTTTCTAACAATGCACGGAGGAATTTCCTTCGTATCACTCTCCTCCTGTACATCTACAACCATAGCTCCCTGACTTTCGTGTGCCAGCCCTTTTTCGATTAAATCCTGCACCATCGCCGGAATATATGGCTGTACATCACTTTCCCCCTTCCAGATATCAAAAGAAACATTTAAATTTTCATAGTTTTTCTTTAAATCCGGCACGGAAACATTCATAATATGATGCCATAATGCCACATAGCCCGGTTCTCCGCGCTGAAACTCCAGCGTTGTACGCTGTGCCCGTTCCTTAAAGGCCTCCTCCTGTTTTGAGCGTGCCGAAGCCGCCGGATAAATCTCCTCCAGCTCAGCCAGCGTAAACGGAGGCTCCGTCGGATATTCGCCGGTAAACTGCTTATCAAAATACGGAAGCTCCGGAGCACGTTCCCTGAGCCCTTCCATAACAAGTCCCATCTGAAGTCCCAAATCACCAAGATGAACATCGCCAATCACATTGTGTCCGGCATAACGGCAGATACGCTTGATACTCTCACCAATCACCGCAGACCGCAAATGTCCGATATGGAGCGGCTTTGCAACATTTGGTCCGCCATAATCCACAATAATCGTAAGCGGCTGCTTCGCTTTTTCAAAGCCAAACGCGTCCTGCTCCGACATTTCCTGCAGATAAGCTGCCAGAAATTCCTCGTTTACCTTCATGTTAATAAAACCCGGCATCACCGCGTCTACCGAAGAAAGCGTTTCACTTTCCGCAAGCTTTTCCGTCACCGCCTTTGCAATCTCAATCGGCGCCATCCGGTACTGCTTTGCTGCAGCCATTGCACCGTTACACTGGTACTGGCACAAATCCGGTCGATTCGACAGTGACACCATGCCGAATTTTTCTTCATATCCGCAAGCCAAAAACGCTTCCTTTACATCCTCGGCAATCATATCAATCAGCTTTTTCATTGTCATTTCCTTCCTTTTCAGGCAAAAATTATATTTCGTTTTAACCTACTTACCTATATTCTAGCATACCATAAACAATGCAAAAGTACAAGAGCCGCAAGACGTTTTTTGTCTGCGACTGCATCTTTCCTGTAAAGCAAACAACCGCTCTCTGCCAATCGTCTCAGAGAGCGGTTTTGCACAACGCATTTTATTTTCCGGTTTTATTCCTCCGGCATAATCAGTGCCGCCACAATATACGCAAGCACGCCCGCACCGGCAAACAGGGTAAGAAGCACCCATACCAGACGAATCACCGTCGGGTCCAAATTCAGATACTCTGCCACTCCGCCACACACGCCGCAAATCTTTCTGTCCATTCTGGATTTTGTTAATCTCTTATTTTCGATATTCATACTCTGACTTCCTTTCTCTGCTGCTTTCATTTTCTAGTGAAATTGAACATCTACCTCACCAACGCCGCATTTTATATCCATCCGGTTTTCTGCCGAAGATGTTCCGTACTCTTTCTTACCGCTTCCCTCTACGGAGTTTTGTCCAAATGTAATCGTTCCCAGACCACAGTCCAATCTGCCGTGATACATATTTTCTCCGGTCGTAAGCATAATATCTATTTCTCCCACGCCACACTCTGCCACACTGTTTCCGTATATTTCACCGGAAAGCTCCAGCTCTCCCACACCACAGTTCAAATTTGCATCCGTCAGACATACTCTGTCTGCATATAGAGCTCCGGCACCAACCATAAGCCTTGCAGATTCTTCTGCATACAAATACCCAGCGTACATCTCACCGGCTCCCACCTCAAGTTCCAGCTCCTTTGCACAAATCTGCTCTGCCGTAATTTCGGCTGCACCGAATTTCATGGAAACCTTATCAAACAGCGCGTCCTTCGGAATCGTCAGAATCAGCCTCTCCCTGCCGTGACTGTCAAAATCGAAAAAACGTATATTCCAGCTGCTTTTCGGTACATATTTTACTTTCAACACACCGTTTTCGTACAAAACAGAATACGCAGCAGACTTCACATTTTCATATTCCACCGTTGCCTGTCCGCTCTCTCCTGTACGAATTTCAATTTCACAAGCCCCCGCTTCAACTGCCAATCCATTAAGCTCTCCCGTATAGGTATCTGTTCCTGACACGACCGATACGCTCCTGTCACCATTTTCCTTCCGAACCACAATCAACAGCACCGCGGCGCCAATCATAACAACCGCAATCAAAATATACAGCCACCGTCTAAAGCTCTCCATGTATCCTCCTCATGTTTCCGCCTAAAAACAGCACACTTGATTTTTATCATCTGAGCCTATTGTATGACAGAATATTTCGAAAAGCAAGAGCCTTACCCGCTTTCTAATCGAATTTTAATGAATTGCTGTCGAAAGTAATGCAAAAGGGCACACAAATCAATGTGCGCCCTCAAAACCTTTTACTGTTCAGATTTTACTGTTCAAATAATAAATCGCCATAGCTCGGTACCGGCCAATCTTCCTTTGCCACCAGCATTTCCAGCTTATCAATCGGGGCACGCAGTGCCTCCATTGCCGGAACCACTTCCTTACGGAAATACAGACCCTGTTCCTTTCCCTGCGACTTCTTTCTCGCTTCTTCAATCCGCAATTCCAACGTCTTTTGTGCAGCTCTTGCCTCTACCAGCAGCTCAGAAATCTCCTGCAGCATTGAGGTCTGCACCGACACATCTGCCCCCGGTACTGCCTGACGAATGGTATTAATGGAATTCGCCAACTCCGTAGTATACTGAATTACTGCCGGGATATACTGCTTTGCAGACATATCTACCATCGTCCTTGCTTCAATGTTAATAGCCTTGGAATAAATCTCATAGTTGATTTCCGCGCGGGAATGCAGCTCTGCTTCAGATAATACCTTATGCTTTTCAAAAATGCGGATCGTATTCTCGCTTACCAGTGCCGGAATGGATTCTACCATAGACGCAATGTTTGGAAGTCCTCTTCTTGCTGCCTCCTTCACCCATTCCTCAGAATAACCGTTACCGCTGAACACAATGCGTTCATGCTTTCTGACTGTTTTTGCAATCAATTCCTTTACCGCAACCTCAAAGTTTTCTGCATGCTCCAGTTCATCCGCAAACTCACACAAAGCCTCAGCAACAATAGTATTAAGTACAAAATTCACATCGGCAATCGACATTGAAGAGCCCACGGTACGAAACTCAAACTTGTTTCCGGTAAACGCAAACGGTGAGGTACGATTTCGGTCCGTTGCATCCTTTTTTAACGCCGGGAGCGTATGTACGCCGGTATTTAGCTTGCCGCCCTGCTTTGATTCGGTTGCTACACCATTTTCCTTTATCTGCGCCAGAATATCCTCCAGCTGCTCGCCAAGAAATACGGAAATAATTGTCGGCGGTGCCTCATGTCCTCCCAGTCTGTGGTCATTGCCCGGACAGGATGCAGAACAGCGAAGCAGCTCCGCATTTTCATCCACTGCCTTTAAAATAGCAGACAAAAACAACAAAAACTGAGTATTTTCATGCGGTTTTTTGCTCGGACTCAGCAAATTTTTCCCAGTATCGGTTACAATGGACCAGTTATTGTGC
>CAZCON010000051.1:0-8325 GCA_964500085.1 uncultured Lachnospiraceae bacterium | reverse complement strand
CTTCATCACAAGCAGCGTTGTCATATACTCTCTTCCGTGAATTGCTGCCTGTATAAGCACCACCTGCTCCGCCTCCGGATTACCAAAACGTACCGCCGGAATCGCACGATTATCTGCACTATACCCCTCCACCGTTACCGAAATAAGGTCCGGATAGGCATACGACAGCAGATCCAAATCCTCCATCATTTCCTCATAGGTATAGCACTCATCCAGAGTATCGACAATTTCTTCCGGAATCATACGGACAGGCGTGGGAATCGGTGTCTCCGTCGGTTCCGGCGTTACGGTCAACTCTGATGCCACAGTAGGCTCCGGAGTCGCCGTCAGGACTGTGGTTATTCCACTCTCCGGCTTTCTCTCCCCGCAGCCGGCGCAGACTGACAAAAGCAGCCCTCCCGCTGCCAGACGAAGAAGCCCTGTATATCTTCTTTTTTTTCCCATAGCTTCCCCCTCTTCCAAATTTTCTGCCCCACCCTGTTTTCCTGCCTTTCTATCCGCTACAGGCTTCGCAGCACTGCCTGTAAATCCTGTACCGTACCAACCTCAATTCTTTGGATTTTACTTTTCTTCTCTTCCCCCACCATCTTTTTCTGCCGTGGCACAATGACGTTCTGGTAGCCCATCTTCTCAGCTTCTGCAATCCGCGCTGCCATCATATTGACAGAACGAATCTCTCCCGTCAGTCCCACCTCGCCAAAGGCTACCGTGCGCGCCGGAAGCGGCCGATTACGATAGCTCGACAGCAATGCCAGAACAATTGCCAAGTCCAGCGACGGCTCTGTAATCTTCATGCCGCCCGCCACATTGACATAAGCATCACAGCCTGCAAGTGAAATGCCAAGACGCTTCTCCAGCACCGCCATCAAAAGTGTTACGCGGTTATAATCCGTACCTGCCGCAGTACGGCGCGGCATATTAAAATTTGTCGGGCAGACAAGCGCCTGTACCTCTACCAGGATCGGACGGGTTCCCTCCATCGCTGCCGTCACCACAGAGCCGGGCTCGTCCTCCGGTCTTCCCTCCAGCATATATTCTGACGGGTTCTTCACCTCGCGAAGTCCCGCTCCTGCCATTTCAAACACGCCAATTTCATTGGTAGAACCAAACCGATTCTTTACCGCGCGCAAAATACGGTAGGAGATGTGACTTTCTCCCTCAAAATAAAGCACGGTATCTACCATATGCTCCAGCATTCTCGGACCAGCCACAATGCCCTCCTTCGTTACATGACCGATAATAAAAATCGTAATGCCAAGTCCCTTTGCCAGCCGAAGCAGAGATGCCGTTGCCTCCTTAATCTGCCCCGGACTTCCCGGTGCAGAATCTGCATCCTCACGATATACGGTCTGAATCGAGTCAATAATCACAATCTCCGGTGTTATCTGCCGAATAATCTCCTCCACACGATTCAGGCTGGTTTCTGCCAATAAAAGTGTACTGCCCTCCGTTACCTGCAGTCGGTCTGCACGCATACGTATCTGACGGACTGACTCCTCGCCGGACACATACAGCACCTTACGCTCCTTCTTTGCCAACGCATAGCACATCTGAAGCAAAAGAGTCGATTTTCCGATACCCGGATCACCGCCCACCAATACCAGTGAGCCGACCACAATTCCGCCGCCAAGCACCCGGTCAAGCTCTCCGATTCCGGTGGCAATCCGTTCTTCCTCTTCGGTGTCTACCTGTGACAGAAGCACCGGCTCTGCCCCGGACAAGGCAGAAACGCCGTAAGCAGAAGACTTTACTTTTCCTGCCTGCGGCGCTTCCATCAAAGAATTCCACGCCTTACAGCCCGGACACTGTCCGAGCCATTTCGGCGATTCCATTCCACATTCTCTGCAAAAAAATACTGTTTTTCCTTTTGCCATAACCTTCCCAGCTTCCCTACTGCCTTACTACTCTCACTGCAGAGCTCTTTCCCGTTGTCAACGGCAGACTCACAACCAGCTTTCCGCCCAGATTTGTTTTCACCCTGCCGATATTGATTCCATCTACATAGAGCTTAAACTCCGTCTCCGGCTCCATTTCCACCGTCACCTGTGTATCGGTACTCCCCTCTGCCGTAAACGAAATCTCCTTATCATTTGCTGAAAAATCCGTTACTTTTGTCCCCGGAACAGACTCATATACAAACAGACCGTTGCGTTCCAGCTTCGTAATTTCCTTAAAGGTCTTCACCTTATACAGATCCCCGCCAAACTCAAAGCCATCCTTTTTTGCCTTTGCAGCAAGGGTATTATCGCCAAACGCCAGCTTTCCATTGTCCTGAACATAAATCAGTTCTGCCATTTTCTTATCCTCCTGTAACAGCTTTTCTTGTGTTTCCTGTCATACTATGATTATAGCACATTTTCCTCTGTATTTCTACAAAATTTAACAACTTCACAAAAAGCTAATGAATTCTTAACATTTCCTTCTCCGGCGCACACGCCGCACTGCAATTTCAGCCTTCTCCGGCAATTCTGCTTCGCGCACATACAAAACAGCCTTGTCTCCTGTCGAAATTCTTCCGTTAAGAATTTCTTCTGCCAGCTTATCCTCAATGTGTACCTGTACCGCACGGCGAATTGGTCTTGCTCCATACTTCTCATCTGAGCCTCTGCTTACGATAAAGTCTGCCACCGCAGACTCCGGCTTTAATACCATATCCAGCTGCTCCCTGCAGCGTTTTACCACCGTCTCAATCTGAAGCTCCGCAATTTTCTTCATTGCCTCCGTTCCCAGGGTATGGAACACAATCGTCTCATCAATACGATTTAAGAACTCCGGCTTAAAGGTCTGTTTTACCTCCTCCATGACGCGGGTACGCATCCGCTCATAATCGGCTCCCTCCTCTCGCGCACTGAGAAAGCCCAGACTTTTCGGAGTCAAAATGCCCTGTGCACCGGTATTGGAGGTCATGATAATAATGGTATTTTTAAAGCTGACCTTCCGCCCCTGTGCGTCTGTAATATGCCCATCCTCCAGTACCTGCAGAAGAATATTAAACACATCCGGATGTGCCTTTTCCAGCTCATCGAACAATACGACAGAATACGGATTTCTGCGAATCTGCTCGCTGAGCTGTCCGCCCTCCTCATGACCCACATAGCCCGGCGGAGAGCCAATGAGTTTTGATACACTGTGCTTTTCCATATACTCAGACATATCCACTCGGATCATTGCATCCTCTTTTCCAAAAACAGCTTCGGCAAGTGCCTTGGAAAGCTCCGTTTTTCCAACACCTGTCGGTCCTAAAAACAGAAAGGAACCAATCGGGCGATTCGGATTCTGAAGTCCTACCCTTGCACGGCGAATGGCCCGCGATACTGCCAGCACTGCATCCTCCTGCCCGATGACGCGCTTTTGTAACACCTCTGGAAGCCGAAGCAGACGTTCACTTTCTTCTTCGCAAAGCTTCTGTAACGGAATCTTCGTCCACGCAGAAATCACATCCGCTACAGCCTGTTCAGAAAGTGTCACTTTATCGTCTGCTGCCTCCTCTGTGGCAAGTCGGTTTCTTAATCGCTTCTGCTTTGCTGCAACCGCAATAGCTCCCTCTGCATCTCCGGAAAGCAGCAGCGCTTCCTTCTCCTGCTCCAGCTTCTCCAGCTGCTGCTTCTTTTCCGATACCGTCTGCTTTCCGTCCAATGCTGCGAGGCGTACCATGGATGCAGCCTCATCCAACACATCTATCGCCTTATCCGGCAGGAATCTGTCGTTGATATAACGCTCTGAAAGACGTACCGCTGCCCTTATGGCATCCTCACCGATAAGAATCCCATGATGTGCCTCATAGGTTTCTCTCAGGCCAAACAGAATCTCCTCTGTTTCCTGTATGGACGGTTCCTCCACCTCCACCGGCTGGAATCTGCGTTCCAACGCCGCATCCTTTTCAATATGTTTCCGGTACTCCTCCCTCGTAGTAGCGCCAATCACCTGAAGCTCACCTCTTGCAAGAGCCGGCTTCATAATATTAGAAGCATCTAATGCTCCCTCCGCGCCGCCTGCTCCGATAATGGTATGCAGCTCATCAATAAAAATCAATACATTGCCATCCGCAATGGCTTCCTCCATAACACGTTTGATCCGTTCCTCAAACTCTCCGCGATACTTGGAGCCTGCCACCATGCCGGACAAATCCAGCGACAATACGCGTTTTTTCTTCATGGTTTCCGGCACCTCGCCTCTTGCGATCCTTGCTGCGAGTCCCTCTACCACCGCTGTTTTACCGACTCCCGGCTCTCCCACAAGACATGGATTATTCTTCGTTCTACGGCTTAATATGCGGATAACCCTGCCGATTTCTTCTTCTCTTCCAATCACCGGATCCAGCTTTCCCTTTGCTGCGATTTCCGTCATATCCTTACTGTATTTTTCTAACAGCTGGCCGTTTCCGTTCTCTGCCTTCTTCATACGGCTTCTGCTCATGGCATAATCTGCCTTGGCACGGGTAGGATCAATTCCCATTGCCTCCAATGTATCAAAATAAATCTTCTGACCCGGTATTCCGAGCGTGTTTAGCAAACGCACTGCAATGCAGTCCGCCTCCTGCAATAATGCCAGCAGCAAATGCTCCGTACCAATCTTTCCGCTGTTATAACGCTCCGCCTCCTGCTCTGCCTGCTCCAAAATCCGGAGCAGCCGCGGTGTATTTTGTATATTTTTCCTACGATTTTTTCCCTGCGGCGTAATCAGCTGTGCAATCAGCTCATCCAGCTTTTCTGCCTTCACTCCGTTTCCCTGCAGTACCTCCTTCGCCACACAGTCCTCTCGTAAAAGTGCCACCAGAAGATGCTCACTCCCGATATAACCGTGGGCCAGATGCTCTGCCGCCTGCTTTGCGTATTGCAACACCCGCTCTGCCTGTTCCGTATACAAATTTCCCATGTGTCTGCCTTTCTGTCAATCCGTATTCCTGCTTTTTTCAGAATGCCTTGTTACAGCCCCTGAAATTGCTGCAGCACCTCATCTGCAGCTGCGTGAATTTCTTCCTCCGAAAGCC
The DNA here is from genome assembly GCA_964500085.1 of uncultured Lachnospiraceae bacterium. Lineage (GTDB taxonomy): Bacteria > Bacillota > Clostridia > Lachnospirales > Lachnospiraceae > SIG307. Next base: position 3,335 of record CAZCON010000051.1, on the reverse strand, counting down.
CTCTGCACAATGCTTTTGCCAAAGAAATCCGCAATTCCTCCTTCAGTGCCTCCATTGCCCTCAGCTTATCGCTGCTTACGTCAATGACAGCACCGCGCCTGCGATCCAACCGCACATAGCCTTCCTGACGCAATACTGCGTAGGCCTTGTTTACCGTATGCATATTGATTCCAATATCCTCTGCCAATTCCCTGACCGAGGGCAGCGTATCGCCCTGCCGCAAATCCGCATTGGCTATTCCGCAAATAATCTGGTGATAAAGCTGCATATAAAGCGCCTCTTCACTGCCAAAATCAATTCGAATCAACATCTGACCACCAACCTTCCTGCTCTTTTGTTACTCTCCCAGCTCATTATCGTCTGTCCTGTCCTTGCGGTACAAACGCACTACTACCAGCAGCAATAATACGCTCAGCGCAATCAGCATGGCCAGCAGAAACAGCAGAAGCACCTGCTGACTTTTGTATTGATTTATGACTTCGTAGAGACTGCTGTTATCCTCCTCCACCACCTGCCGGATTTCTATACTTTCCTCGTCGTACCGCTGCAGGGTCTGCTCCTCCCTGTCGTAGCGATAGTAGCCTCCGATTCCCAACTCGTTCTGCAAAATCAGAACAAAAAAATCATGTTCCGGCATATCACGTTTTGCATATGCTTTCACCTTTATGCCGTCCAGATATAATATGGTTTCCTCATAACCTGTCGGCGCAATATAGCTGTCTGCATCCGCTACCACTGTATATTTCCCGCCATAAGATAGCACAATGCTTCCGTTTCTTTCCTCCGCATGCACCCCTGCCGCAAAGCCCTCCGGTTCCACTCTCTCCGGTGCCTTTGTCGGCTCTGCCGTTTTTTCCTCTCTGCTGACGTACAGGTAATAGCGCCTCTCTGTACCGTCCTCCGCGGTCACTGTCACCACTACCGTATTCCTTCCTACCTTCAGCTTTGTACTGCCGCTGACTCCCACTGTTGCATTTTCATCCTCCGTCAAGGCGCTGACTACAATCATCTCCGTATCATTTGGCACAGAAACCTCGTACTCCCGGATGGTCGTAGCAAAGGCCGGAGAAAGCTTTCCCGGATTAACTCGCAGGGCAGAGAGATTTGCATTATTCGACGCATTCTCCGCAGGAAGCACCGTAAAGTGCAGCTCCGTATCGGAAACCGACATCACCTCTCCTGTTCCGTATACATACACCATTGGCATCGTGTACATCGCCACAATCGAAGCCCCACGTTCCAGTGCCCGAAAGCGCATCACATATTTTCTGCTTCCCGTACTGGCAGCAGCGCCAATGTCTGAAATCCGCAGCATTCCGGCACCACCTGTAATACAGGCAGGTGCCGTAATAAACTCCATAAGCTCCGCATCGTACATCAGATATGCTTCAAAATCTCCAATGGTGGCATCCCGTACCGTCTCATTCTCCAGCGGCTGCGTCGTAATCGTCAGACTGACTTCAAATTCATCCTCGACCCTTACGCTCTCTGCCTCTGTCCGTAACTCTATGGTTGCCACCGCTGCCTGTGCCGTTTCCTTTGCCCCAAACCAGAGCACCGACGCAAGCAATATCCAAAACAGCCCTCGCTTCATTCCCATTCTCCTCTGCTATTCTCTTACCACATACAGCTGATATTCCCGCGTGGAGCCGTCCTCCGCAATGACACAGACCGTCAATTCATTCACTCCTGTCTCTAACGGATGATAGCCGACCCCGGCAACCGCTGCCTTACTGCTGACTGCCTTTGCCGCAATGGAAATCACCTCCGTACTGTTATCCACAATCAGAGAGTAGGAAAATACCGACGAACTGTTAAAGCTCGGTGTAAGCTGATACGTTGTACCATCCAGTGCTTTTACGGAAAGTGATGCAAGGTAATTGTTCGGATTATATGCAAGGGTCGGCATCGGTGCCGCATTCTCCGGCATTCCCAAATATACCGGAATGGAGAATACAATCGGACTGTCCGTTGCTCCTGTATATGCCTGTGCTGTCTTCTTTCCTTCTGATGACGGTGCTACCACATTCGCCATATACTGATGACTGTATGTATAGTATGAGGTCATATTAAATTTCTGGAGATAAATGGTATTCTGCCCACGGTTAATATAGGAATCGCCAATGATATAAGCACCTCCTACAATTGCGCTATAACGGTTATCCCACGGAATCAGGGAGGCATCATTCAATGCATCGTTCGAGCTGCTCCCGTATTTTGCATACTTCAGACCGTTTGCAATGGCACCGCCTGCCTGTGTACTATGGTATGCCCCAATATTATAAAAATTATACAAGCCCTCATAGCCGCTCACTGTGCCCGTTACACTGTTACTTACCGTGGTTGTCCCGGTTATAACCTCCTGCTTCACACGCGTTGCCAGATGATACGGACTTACACCGGAATAAATGGCTGCTTCCAAAAAGGTTTGTGCATAGCTGATGGACTGCAACGCTCCGTACTCGTCCTCATACACATATGAGGTTTGATATAACGGCGTGTATTTCAGAATATTTTCAATTCCGGTAAGATTCTGATAGGACGGTTCATAGGTCAGTACCTCAAACTGAAATATGGACTTATCATCCAGAAAATTCCGTGGGTCCATATAATACTCCAGCGCCGCCTTTGACGCTGTTACCCATGTCGAGCCGTCATATACGATAAAGCTGTCCGTTTTCCAGTTATAGGCTCCCTCCTCCAAAGATTTCCATTCAATCCCGTAGCTGTTTGGAATCAGATTTTTTCCCGGAATGCTTTCCTCTGCAACTGCCACATCCCACTGCAGGCCGGTATGATATGCCTGAAATACCCAGTTTGGATACTGCTCATGTAATTCACGCAAATACGGCTTGTAGGATTCTGGGAAGCCCTGTTGGGTCAGCAAAAGCTCAAAATCTGCAACAACTCCCGGATTCGTAGTGGTTTCATCCCCTTCTCCCCAAATCTCAAAATCCGGAATCGGGGTCGGAGTCGGTGGTGCTTCACACTCTGTAATACGCTCCTCTAAAATATATCCATAATACTCGTTCCCGCGATAGGTTACTCCTACATGACGGTACAGATTCCCGTTATTATCCACATAAATCCCATACAGCATCAGATAAGTTTCCGAGGTTATCGTTACCGCACGTCCCTCGTTTCCAATTACCTTTACACTTCCCACACCACTTTTCGGCAATATCTTTAATATCATGGAAGAGGCGTTAGGATGCGTTGCTTTTCCCCAGCCCACCTGTTCGCCTGCCGTATTTTCCTTTGCCTCTGCCGCCGGTGTCGCCTGCGGTGCCGGCGTTGCTGTCGGGGCAGCTGTCGGCGTTGGCTTTGCCTCCGGC
>CAZCON010000050.1:0-8564 GCA_964500085.1 uncultured Lachnospiraceae bacterium | reverse complement strand
GCGTGGAATAAACGCTCTTTAGAACCTTTGTATTCCTCGTTCAGTCGTTTTACTAACTCTTTGGTATCAGCCCGCTTGGTATATCCATCCGCCGGACATGGATTTTTTTGTACCGGAAGTCGGTATTTATGCTGAAAACCAATGATATCGGCTTCAGACACATAAATCAGCGGCCGTATCAGCGTAATATCAGAGCGATCCAAATAGGTGACAGGAGAGAAGCAGTTGAACCGTCCTTCATAAAGCAGAGAAAGCAGCATCGTTTCTATCACATCGTCCTTATGATGTGCATATGCTGATTTGTTGCAGCCTAATTCCTTTGCCTTATCGTTAAAGGCTCCTTTACGCAGCTTTGCACATAAAGAACAGGGATTACTTTCTTTTCTTACCTGAAATACAACCTCGCCGATTTCTGTTTTTTGTATATAGTATGGGACTTCCAATTCCTTGCATAAATTCTCTATTTCACTCAAATCAAATCCTTCAAAACCAAGGTCTACCGTAATTGCACATAACTCAAATGGATTTGGATAAAAGCGCCGTAATCCGGCCAGTGCATAGAGCAGTGCAAGAGAGTCCTTTCCGCCGGAAATGCCAATTGCAATTTTATCTCCCGGCTGTATCATCTGATAGTCATCCACTGCTTTTCTGGTATAACTTAATAATTGCTGTAATTTCATTTCTGATTCCTTCCCCTTGCTTTTTTGCGGCATTTTTGTGCAAAGTACGCATATTTATTTGTATGATACGCCGTTTACTCTTCAAATACATGGTATGAGATGTTGTATCAAAGGCATACTTACTATACCATATCATGCGCTTTTTTACAAGTTTTTTTGATCGCAGAAGCAGTTTGACACACTTATAACACTTTTCCTTTTTATAATGGAGTTGTTAGTAGTGTTAGGGAATGTTCTCTATTGATGTCCAGAAATTGTCAATGTTTTTTTAGAAAGGCGGTCTTTTTTTTGACAAAAAGCACAAAAGAAATCTATCGATTTTTTAAACGCGTTGCACTTTTTACCGGCGTTTTATTTATTACCACTTTAGGTTTCAGGGGAGGTGATTTTCAAAACTCATTAAAGCTTGCAAATGCAGCCACAATAAAGGTACATAATTATGTAACGAAGGACACCTATGATTACACCGGAGTGCAGGTTTCCTATTGTATTAACGGAACGGCAGTTCCATTGACTACACCCGGACTGATTTTAAGCAATGGTGCCGCAATTGGTCCGTGTAAAGAGATTTTTCTGGATGGGCTTGGTGTTTCTTCTGATTACAGTGAGGAAAAAGATACTTTTTCTCTTAGCTATGGCTCCTGCACGATTCAAATGACTTTGGGAAACTCTGCAGCGTATGTGAATGGAAGTCTGCGGATTATGCCAAATGCCCCGATTGTTTATTCCTTTCAGAATAGTCAGGAGAAACATTTATATGTCCCTACGCGTTTTGTAGCAGAAGCCTTTGGCTTTACCTATGAGTGGAACAGTTCCACAGCCACTTCTTCTATTTATAAGTCAAATACGATTTATGACGGCACGGAAATGTTAAAGTACTCCGGTCTTATGCCAAAGCTCTATTTTAACAACAAACAATTAGAAACAGCTGCTTATCCATGCTATTTTTTTGAGGATTGCGCGCTTGTTTCTGCAGTACAGGTTTTTGAAAAAAACGGACTGGCGTCTTATTCGTACAACGAAGGAAGCGGTCTGATTGTACTTCGGAAAGGCGAGGTGCAGGTAAGGCTTGTTCTGGACAGCCCGGTAGCCTATATCAACGATACTCCGAAGCTGTTAGAAACAGTACCGCGGCTGATTACCCCGGCAGGAGTCACAGAAGCAGAGGTGTATATTCCTGCACTGTTTGTTGCAGATGCCTTAGGATATGCTGCTGCCTATGATAAGAGCGAGGGGGCACTGTACATCAGCGGAGCACGTCCGGCGGAGAAACTGCCGGAGGAGCAGAATCCGTTGGACGGGGCCGCTACTTTGGACACGGCTTCTTACGGAAATGTGTTGTTTTCCTTCGAAACACATGAACAGGTTGTAGAACACTATACAATGCTGGGATATCAGGTTCCTTCCCTGATTTCTGCCTATTCCTGCGTAAATTCCGATGCTTTATATTTAAAGGGCATCCGTTATAACACTGTCAAAATTACGGATAAACAGGATGTAATTGAAATTGAAGTGTCTGACTGTCATAATCCGTTTGGCGGCGAATATACCTATGAACCGGAAAATTCATTTTTAAACTACTGTTTCATTTTTGGTACGGACCGATTGCGGATTACCATCATCAAAACAAAGGATTTGCAGTATTATTCTTATGAAGCACCGGATGGCATGGTGATTCATTTTACGGATACTGCGGGAATGTATGAAGATATGCTTCGCTTTATCCGTATTCCTGAAATCTCAGAGGACACTGGTTTGGCCGGTTCGGATACCTCTGAAGAGGTTCCTGCCGCAGTCTTTACCAGAGAGTATTTTGTAATTCCGTTACCGGAGGGTATTACAGCTGCTGATATTTCCGATTTTGATGATTACGGAAACAAGCGCTTTATGATAAATATTACCGGAAACCATATGAAGTTTTTAACGGAACAGGATGTATATAATCCGGTATCTGCTCTGAAAAGCTATCAGATAAATTACAAGGTAGCAGACAATACGACTGTAATTACTTTTTTGACTACGAAAATACAAGGGTATTCCTACCTTGTATGTGACGGTATGCTTGCTGTAAAAATTGCGAACCCACCGGAGATTTACGATAAAATTGTTGTTCTGGATGCGGGTCATGGAGGAATTGACCCTGGTACGCTGCGCGGCAGTGTGTATGAGAAAACAGTGAATTATAATGTTGTCAATGTATATGCGCCTGAATATTTCAAAAATTCCGATATTAAGGTATATTATACCCGTACCACGGATACGAAAATCGCATTGGATGAGCGGGCTGCATTTGCAAAGGCTGTAGGAGCCGATTTCTTTATCAGCTTTCATGTAAATGCACATTCCAATTCCGCAGTGAACGGCACAAGTGTATATTATTCCGCTTCAAATAATACTGCCAGTGCGTCCGGCTTAAAGAGCTCAATACTGGCAACGAATGTTCTGAATCATTTATGTCAGCAGTGGGGAACCAAAAACAGAGGAACATTAACTGCAAAGTTTGTTGTAATACATAATAACACGGTCCCGGCTGTCTTGGTAGAGTGCGGATTTATTACAAACAACAGTGACTTCGCAAAAATCAAAGATACGGCTTATCAAAAGAAAGCGGCAAAGGCGTTGTTTGATTCGGTGACGGAAATTTTCAAACAATATCCGACCAATCGCTAGCGCAAACAGGTTTTATCATGTAAGATAGGAGAGAAGTTCATGCAAAAACATAACAAGAAAAAGAGTTTCGTTCTGGTACTTTTTGCAATTGTATTTTTAACGGGAGCTGTTTGCTTTTCAAGGAAAACTGCCGCACAGGCAGCTTCACCGCAGCCAATTACAATCACGGCAGACTATGAGAAAAAGCTCCCGGTTTCTACTCTGGAGGTCAGGCTTTCGGTTGAAAGCTCTTCTAAACTCACTATGTTAAAGTATGCATATGCCAGAATTTCAAAAGGAGTATACTTTACCAAATATGCACAAAACGGAACAACCATCCAACAGGCCTCGGACGGCACCTATTCTTTTTCTGTCACGCAGAATGGATATGTTTCTGTCTTTGCCATGAATGAAGAGGGAGAGGAAGCACTTTTCGTGTTTAAAGTTTCCAATGTTGATACGGAAAAGCCAACGCTAGCTTTAGAGTCCGAACAAAGAAACAATCTTTATTTGGTTTCTCTGACAGCAGAAGATGATACATCTGATATGGTTACGATTCAATATGTAGAGGGTGCCTATGCTTCAGGAGAGGATCCTGTCTGGCAGGCTGCAGGTACTGCTACCTTTACGGATTTTTGCAGTGTTATTTTAGAGGAAGGAAAATATACCTTTAAAGCAACCGATGAGGCAGGAAATTCACATATTATAATTCGGCGTTTTGGTCAAAACAAAGAAGCAATGGAAGAGTTCCGGGCTGTCTGGATTTCTTATCTGGAATTTAAAAGCTCCGGATATACGGAGGCTGAATTCAGGGAACAGATTGAGAAAATGTTCAATGAGGTTTGCGCTATGAACATGAATGCGGTTGTAGTGCATGTCAGACCGTTTGGTGATGCCATGTATCCATCCGAATATTTTCCCTGGTCGCGTTATATATCCGGAACGCAGGGAAAAGCTCCGGGATTTGATCCGTTGGAAATTATGATAGAGGAGGCGCATGCCCGCGGATTACAGTTTCATGCATGGTTAAATCCTTATCGCATCACCTCCGGAAGTACAAAGATTACTACCTTGAGCAAAGATAATCCGGCAAGAATTTACCGTACGGACGCAAAAAAAAGCAATGACCGTAATGTGTTGACCTATGGCGGAAATCTTTACTATAATCCGGCGTCTGCAGAGGTACAGACTTTGATTGTAAACGGTATCAAAGAAATTGTTCGAAATTATAATGTAGACGGTATTCACTTTGATGATTATTTCTATCCTACGCTTGGCAAAAATTTCACAGACAATTTTGATGCAGCTGAATATAACAGCTATAAGGAATCGCAGATTGCTCAGAATAATACGTATTTATCCATTGCTGACTGGCGGCGTGAAAATGTCAATACATTGGTACGAACCGTTTATGCTGCCATTAAGGAGTTAAATTCTGAAGTAGTATTTGGTATTAGTCCGGGAGGCTTTATGGATGCCTTAAAGGCAGATGACAGATATTATGTGGATTTTGAGACATGGCTTGGCTATGACGGTTATATTGATTATTTGTGTCCGCAGCTGTACTGGAGCAATGCACATACCATTTATCCGTACAACGAAATTTTAAATCGATTTATTGAGGCAGCAATCAATCCGGATGTAAAACTCTATGTTGGCATTGCAGCCTATAAGGCAGGAATCAAAACCGAAGAAGCCGAATGGTATCAGAATCCCAATGTACTTCGTAATATGATTACCTATGCCAGAAGTACGAACGAGGTTGATGGATTTATTTTATACCGATATAATTACTTGATTTCAAAACGAAATTATGTGACATTGCAGAATATGATGAAGGAATTCGATTAACCTTTAAAAACGATGTGGATTTGCTGTTTTGTTGGATTTTATTCGCAAAATTGCGTTAAACTATGGTTTAGCGCAATTTTGCATTCCGGTATATTCCACTCTCGCATTGTAATAGATAAGGAGGTTGTCAATGGAAACAAAAACCTATCATGAACAAACAACCATCAATAATACCAAAAGGCTCAGGGAATTGATTTCCGATTTGCCACCCTTTGTCGCAACATTTTTCCGTGGTATTGAACCGGTAACAGCATCCCGTACCCGAATTGCCTATGCCTTTGATTTGCATGTGTTTTTTGAATATATAGCAGCTACAAATCCGTTGTATCAGGGAAAGTCGTTAAAAGAAATTGATTTTGATCTGCTTACTAAATTGCAGCCGATGGATATTGAAGAATATCTGGAATACCTTAAATTGTATACCAATAAAGAAGGAAAAGAAATTACAAATAATGAGCGTGGCATCAAACGGAAATTAGCATCGCTTCGCACGTTTTATCGCTATTTCCATTCAAATCGTATGATTGATGAAAATCCAACCTTACAGGTCACAATGCCAAAAATTCATGAAAAAAACATAATACGTTTTGAACCAAACGAAGCCGCAGATTTCCTTGATGTGGTAGAAAGCGGATCAAAGCTTACCAAACAGCAGCTGGCACGTCATGAAGCAAGTAAGATTCGTGATTTGGCCATTACAACACTGTTACTTGGTACCGGTCTCCGTGTATCTGAGTGTGTTGGAATTGATATAAATGACATTGATTTTTCCAGTGACCGAATTAATATTGTTCGAAAAGGCGGTTATGAGTCCTTTGTCTATTTTGGGGATGAGGTAAGAGAAGCACTTCTCTCCTATTATGAGGAACGAAAAAAGGCCATTCCCAAAGAAGGCCATGAAAATGCGTTTTTTCTTTCTAACCGTATGCAACGCATCAGTGTTCGAAATGTTGAGGTTTTGGTGAAAAAGTATGCAAAAACTGTTACTACAGCAAAGAAAATCACACCACACAAATTGCGTAGCACCTACGGTACGGAGCTTTACAAGGAAACGGGAGACATTTATTTAGTAGCCGATGTCCTCGGTCATAAGGATGTAAATACCACCCGTAAGCACTACGCAGATATTGAGGAAGAACGACGACGCAGTGCAAAGAATGCAGTAACACTGCGTGAAAAAAAGTAATTTACATTTTGTAATCGCTAACAATTCGCTCCAATTCCATAATATCTGATGAAGATAATATCTGGTTTTTTAAATACTCAACCAGAAAATTGTTTAACGAACCGTTATATACCTTGTCCAACAGTGCCTTTGTTTCAATGTTTTGCACTGTGCGCTTTGAAATCAATGCTCGGCAGATAAACCCCGGGTCCTCTCTTCGCACGGCTCCCTTTTCAATCAAACGATTGATCACGGTATATGTAGTATTTTTTTCCCAACCGATATATTCCTTGATAATCTTGGAAATATCCTTTGCTGCTAATACCTTGTTGGACCAAAGCAATTCCATTATATTCAGTTCACCTTCATGTAATCGAATATCACCCATGAAATCAACCCCTCTACACCTTTCTACATTTGTAAAACTACCTTCTGCTTTACAAGCTCCCTTTAAATTTTTCAAAGAGCTATGGTGTAGCTATATTCTACCATATTAGAATCAAAAATGCAAGTCCCAATTTGATTTTTCGACAAAGATTTATTTTCTATATTATTCCAGACAAAAAACAGCATAATATGGAATCTGTTTTAAGACAGAAGTAGAATAGTAATTTTCAAATCCAAAACGGTAATACGGTTCCCTTGAGGCTATCCCCTTTGCCATACGATAGGCTGCTACATTTTTCGCCTTCCCACTCTTAGAAAATCTAAGTTCTACAGGTGTCGTATACTCTCCTCTTTGAAGAATAAATTCCACCCTTGCCTGAGCTTCAGACTCCCAGAAGCGTAATTGATAATTTTTTTTCATTGATAATGTTTGCATAACATAATTTTCCAGCATTGCTTTTCTGATTTCCATAGTCTCCTCTCCTGCAAACGCAGAAGAAAGCATACCCACATCCGGAAGATAGAGTTTGAAATGGCTTTCTTTTTTTTCTTCGTTCAAGCGAAGTATCATTCCACTCTGTTCCAGGGCGGTAAGACTGTCACGATAAAGAGAATAGGTAACGCCTTTCCGGATGGAATTAAAACGAAACTTTTTATTTTCCCGTTTTAATTGCTCCGGAATAACCTCTATAATCTGCTCTGCTTTTCCGGCTTCTTTTTCGTCATAGGTTGTTTCCATTGCCGTCAGCATTCTGCTTTTTAACATATAATGTATTTCACCGACGTTGTAGACGGATTTTGAGGAAATATACTCATTGACTGCTGCCGGCATACCGCCAACGATCAGATATTCCTCAAACAATGCCAGAAGCTCCTGATGTACAATGTCCGGCACCGGCTTATCGGTCTGAAAATGTCCCTGTATAATATCAACATACCAGTCATTTCCCACAGCAGAGAGAAATTCATCAAAGCACATAGGAAAAAGGCGGCAAAGCCAAAAGGACTGTTGCTGCTCGACGTCAGGAAGCAAGCTGGAAATTGCAATAATTGGAAGGTGCTTACAATGTGACAATGCTTTCCAGAGTGTGGGACAAAAGGAAATTTCATCTAAAATAATGGCTACCTCGGTAAGAACGGCTTCCTCCAGCTGAAAATACTGTGCAATTGTTTCTGCCACGGAAATTCCTAAAAGAATTTTCTCGCAGAAAAACTGTGCTGCAACATGGTTTAACTCGAAATTGACATATAAATATTGAGGATAATAGGCCTGTGCAAATTCCATCGAAAGGTAGGTTTTTCCGGTGCCTTTTGTGCCTGTAAGCAACACCGGAGCCGGACATTCCTGCTCTTTCCAACGTATCAGATCATTTACTGCATTTCGCTTCATGGTAGGGTTCCTCTCTTACTTTCCGTTCTGCATTCCTCGAAGCTTTTTCATCAGCTCCGTAAAATATGTCGGAAGCTCTGCTGAAAACTCCATATACTCTCCTGTTGTCGGATGCACAAAGCCAAGGACACCGGCATGCAGAGCCTGTCCGGTTAACTGAAAGGGGTCTTTTTTGTGCCCGTAAATCGTGTCACCTAAAAGCGGATGCCCCATATTGGACATATGAACCCGAATTTGATGAGTTCTTCCGGTTTCCAGCTGACAAACAATGTGGGAATATCGGCTTCCAAATTGTTCAACAACGCGATAATTAGTCGCAGCATATTTTCCGCGGGTTGGATTTACCATCATTTTCATACGTTCCGTTGGATTTCGGCTGATGAAAGATTCAATCCGTCCTTCCGGCTGTTGAAAGGAACCATAAACAAGCGCATCATATCGT
>CAZCON010000049.1:0-8689 GCA_964500085.1 uncultured Lachnospiraceae bacterium | reverse complement strand
TTTAATGCCTTAAGAAATTTTGTTTTTTTCTTCATCCTATCTCACCTACAACTTCCGATTTGTTGTTCTCAATAATTTATAAGTAATCAAAGAAAAAACAATCGTTTTATCCTCTTTCATCCGTTACAATATGTTCTACTCCTACATGCTCTTTGCTAAAATACTCCTTCAAAAAAGTCGGATATGCCTTATAGTTATCCAGCTCTTTTATCGGTATCCAGCACATTTCCTCTTTTACTCCCTGCGTCATACTGTTACTGTGAAGCTCCTGTGTTCCTCTTGGCTTCATCAAAAAATAAAAACTAAGCTCATGGCAATCCATTCCCTTTAGCGAGCCACCATTCTCATCAAAAAAGTTTTCATGAATCACCGCCAAACGCTCTATCTCATAATGCACTCCCGTTTCTTCAAAAACCTCACGAAGCACAGCATTTTCTGCTGTTTCGCCATGGTGCACGCCTCCGCCAATCGAATAATAATAATCGTCCTTTTCATTGCCTGCAAACAATACGCAGCCGTTTTCCACTATAATCGCCGCAGCACGATACCGAAACCATTGATTTCCCTTTGTAAATCCACAATCCTGCATTCCTGCTTCCCTCCTAAATTTCCTATAAAACAAAAAGCCCTAAGCCGATAGAACCTACCAGCTTAGGGCGAACATTCTGTCCGTGTTACCACCTAATTTCAGGGAAAACCCTGCACTCTGCCGATACAAGAATACCTCTAATATCGTTTCCCTGTAACGGAGGAAATCCGTTGAAGCCTACTAAGACATACCGTTCGGTTCAAGGCTCCGGAACTGCTTCACTATCCTGCCCGCGAAGACTTGCACCACCGTCTTCTCTCTGTAGCGTTTCGGATACCTACTCTTTTCCTTCACTGCCTTTTTCTGATTAGTGTTATCTTACCATATCTCATGGTATAAAGTCAAGAAAAATAACACAAAGAATTCGTACTTCAGACTTCTACTATTACTCCACGTTTTGTATACACTGGCTATATGGCAAAATCTTTATGTAATTCTCCATATATTGGAAATCTGGCAGACAAATCTCTTTTGTTAAAGTTTTCCTCTTTTCAGGCTTACTATTTTTTTCCTTATACGGAATATATGTTACTTTCTTTTTGATAAAATTGCCATCTTTATCTGTCAAACATGGTAACTTTATTTCTAATGTTGGAATTTTATCACTTCCTACTCGCCCATAAGAAAAGCGAAATTCTTCTTGATTGATAACAGTGGCAATAAACGCTAATACAAATTTATTTTCATAGCAAGCGAACTCCTCGCCAAATTCTGTAAATCTTGAAATCAGTGATTTCACTCGAGTACCAGCATAAAAATCCGATTCTTGAATTGTAGCAAAAAAATTACCTATATGCGCCATACTTAATGTCCTATTTGCATCGTACAAAACATAGTCCGTCAATTCATCTGTAGTACATACCACTCCGTTATTATGTACGCCTTGACCTACAACATTATAATCTTTTCCAGACAATGAAGAATATACTAAATCCTTTCCGGTATCAATATCAAAAAGGTCTTCAATCAAAAAATTTTGCCATAGGCTAGTATTTAAAGGCATCTCATCCCCTTCAATTAATGCTTTCTTGTAATTTCTTTCAAAATCATTATAATTATCCAAAAACCAATACAACTCATCTTTATGCTCAATTTCATTATCTTGAGCCAGCTTATAGCAAAAAATAGAATACATTTTTAATTGTTTTTCAAAATCATTTTTACTCAATGTTGCGTAATCCGTTTTAACATAAGCTTCTGCTAACCACTCGTCACTGGATTTGATTTCATGAGACATAAAAATCGAATCATTTTTCTTTGCCAAATTCTGCAGCTGTCTTTTCCATTCCAGCCTCGTGGTTGTCCACTCACCATTTTTATCAAATCTACCCGAGTGAGGAATTGTAACAAATCCATCATCAATCCAACGTGCAAGGAAAACACTTTGACTAGAGTCTTTATGCGGTGTATGTGCTCTAAATACCATAATACAAGTATTTACGCCCACATCACTATCCTGAAATAATCTTGCTGGCATTGTCATTGTTGCAAGAAGCGTATGTTTTTTTAAAATTTCTTTCCTCATCAAAGAATCTGTTTTACTAAAAGCACAACTCATCGGAATAATAACAATCCCTATACCACCTTCCTTTAAGTACTCCAACAAAGAATAAACAAAATCCAATTCACTTTGACCTGTCTGTTTTTCCCCTGATTTATTATTTTTTTCCGAATTTAGCAACGCATATGGAGGATTTACCATTCCGACAATAGGTTTTTCTTCTAATGACTCTAATTCTTCTTTCAGTGTAATTTTTTCTTTCGTCTTTACATTCTCATTTACGATACCATTATGTTTCAGCAACGAGGAACACGCATATAAATTCGATCTACCATCACCATGAAATCTCATATTTGCATATGCTAAAGAAAACATTTCAGGTTCGCGCTCTACTCCAATTAAGCAATTAGATCTCAGATACGCTTTTCTTTTTTCTTTCTCCTCTTCAGAAATTGTTAGTGCATCAATATTGGAATCCATTCTTGCTAATGCACTAATTAAAAATGCGCCTGTTCCAGTACATATGTCGATTACCTTTGTCTTCTCATTTAATTTCTTTCCTAAATAATGCTCCGCTATATCACAAAACAATTCTGTAATATGTTTCGGAGTCAAAACAATTCCTTTATCTTTCGCATCTCCACTCGCATATTTCAAAAATACGGTGTAAAATGTACCCATTATATCAATTTTAGGATATAATTTCATCTTCATAACAATGTTCTCAAATATTGAGAACATGCACGATGATAAAATATTTTCACCATACATAAATTGCTTTGTATGACCTTCTGGTGGATTCAATAACGTTTTTGTCATTATTCTTTCATAATATTCTTCCAATACTTCTTTTTTTATTTTCGGAATCTTATCTTGATTTTCCCAAATATCTTCTAAAGATTCCATTAAATAATTAATTGCCTTATCCTTTAATTTATCATCAAAAGCTCTTTTCAATTCATTATTCGGCATGGAATATTCAACTAGTGTATATAATGTCGATTTTTCATTAGTCAACGCTAATACAATCGCCGAAATAAAACCAGCTCTATCTTTAGCTGAAATCTGATTTGCTCTGAGAAATTGATTACAATTTGCAGCGTATTTCTTTAATTCTCTTTCAACTATTTCCTGTTCTTTTTTATATTTTCCCAGCTTTTTTTCTATCTCCTCCTTGTAACTCTCCATTGTCATCAACGTATTATCATATTCCCCATCCTGAAGAAATACAATATCTTTTAATGTTCCTGCTTTTTTCAGATAAAAACATGTAAACCTAAAATTGTCTTCTGTTATTCCAGATGCAGCTATTGAAATCACATCATACTGTTCGTTAACATATGTTGCATAATGCAATGACCCATTTATACAATATGTCTCCACTTCCTTTGCACTTCCCAAATCGGTTTTGTACATTTCCATATTATCATGCGTTTGATGTTTGTTAACATCTTCCTTGCATTCAATCACGACAATTATTTTTCTTCCTTCATCCAATATAACATAATCCGGCGTTCCCTCTTGATCAGTCAATCGTTTGCTGGCTTTGGAAAAGCAACTTTCCAAATATTGATTTCTATTTTTCCCTTTTTTATAACTATCTTCCTTATAAAGTATAGTGCTATTTTCATAAACGTCTTGGCTCTTGGGATACTCTAATTCTTCCAATTTTTTTCTTACTAAACCTTTTGTTATTTCCTCTGCCATAGTTTTCTCTCCTTTCGCATAAAGCCAGCTTTCTGAAATACCATAGATAAACTGCTGATTACTATTTTTTGTTGCTCTCTAAAATAGTAATCAACACCAATCTTTTAAATTCTTCGCAAACTATCCATCTTCGACACAATCAATTCTTTTTCCCAATAAGTCAAGTCTTCCTATTTTTTCATATACTTGCAGAAAACAACTGCAAACCCCAGAAAGATATAGGATTTTTTGTACAATTCTGTGTTTGCATTTTAGAACACTCGTTCTACTTAATTATAACATTTTTTCTCTTATTATCAAGGGTTAATTTAAAAACTATGTGACAAAATAACGCAAAAACCATCCCGCATGATTTCTTTATTGCAGCAGCTCCAGCAGCTCCTCTCTCGACAGCTGTGCCAGACCGCCGGTTTCTCCGCTCAGGATTTCATCTGCAAGATTTTTCTTCATTTCCTGCATTTTTACTATCTTTTCTTCAATACTGTCCTTTGCAATCAGCTTGTATACGGTCACTACCTTCCTTTGTCCGATACGGTGCGCCCGGTCCGTTGCCTGATTTTGCGCCGCCTGGTTCCACCACGGGTCGTAATGGATTACCGTGTCCGCCCCGGTCAGATTAAGACCTGTGCCTCCCGCCTTCAGCGATATCAAGAATACCGGCACATCTCCCTCGTTAAACTGTTTTACCAGACGCAGCCGCTCCTCCTTTTTCGTGGCTCCGGTTATCTTATAAAAGGCAATTCCCTCCTGCAATAAATCCTGCTCCAGAAGCGACAGCATGGACGTAAACTGTGAAAAGATAAGAATCCGGTGTTCTCCCTCCATTGCGCGCTTTACCAAATCCATACACATACTCCGCTTTGCTGATTCCCCGTTGTAATTTTCAAATAACAGTCCCGGGTCACAGCAAATCTCCCTAAGCTTTGTAAGCTCCGATAAAATCTGCAGCTTATTTTTTGAAAATTCTTCACTGCTCTGGCTGTTCAGGATTTCCTGCATATGTACAACCTGACCGTCATAAAGCTTCCGCTGGCTTTCCTCAAACACCGTGTACTGTATCTCCTCCAGCTTGTCCGGCAGTTCCTTTAACACGTCCTGCTTTAAACGGCGCAAAATAAACGGAGATACCATACGCTTCAGACGCTCTGCTGCCTCCCTATCCTGATTTTTCGCTATCGGGCTTTCCAGCTCCTTACGGAACGTTTCATATCCGTATAAAAAGCCGGGCATCAGGTAATCAAAGATACTCCACAGCTCACTCAGGCGGTTTTCAATCGGCGTACCCGTCAGGGCAAATTTAATTTTACTCTGAATACACTTCACCGCCTTTGCCGCTGCCGTCGTATGGTTTTTAATATACTGCGCCTCGTCGATTACCTGATACAGAAATGCTTTCTCCTCATATTCCGCAATATCCCGTTTCAGTAAATCGTATGAGGTAATCACAACATCGTAGCCTTCCATGCATGCAAGCCTGTTTCTGCGCTCTGCCTGCCCTCCGCTTATCACCTGCGTACTCAGCTGTGGTGCAAACCTCCGGATTTCCTCCTGCCAGTTATAAATCAGCGATGCCGGTGCGACAATAAGGGATACGCCTTCTTTTTTCTCTTCCTTTGCCTGCAGCAAAACTGCGATTATCTGCAACGTTTTTCCCAGTCCCATGTCATCCGCCAGAATACCGCCAAAGCCGTATATCTCCAGTGTTTTCAGCCATTGAAAGCCATTTATCTGATACGGTCGCATAATCATCTGCAACGTGGCCGGTACTTCAAAATCCGAGTCCTCTGTTGTTTTAAATTCCTTAATCAGCTTCTTAAAATACTTGTCCCGCTCCACATACAGGGTTTCATTCTTTTCCAGAATTTTATCCAGATACAGGGCACGGTATGCCGGAATCTTGCATTTTCCTTTGAAAAGCTCCTTTGCCGGAAGCTGCATACTATCAAGCATGGATGCCAGCATTGCCAGATTTTCATCCTCTGTGGTTACAAAATCACCATTGGAAAGCCTGTGATACCGTTTCCTTCTCCGATAGCTTTCCAACACCTCCAGCAGCTCCTTCGGCGACAAATCGGCAGTAGAAACCGAAAGCTCCAGCAATCCGCTTTCCAGTGCCACTCCGACGGAGATTTTGGTCTTTCCGCGAAGGCGAATCCGTTTTACCCTGTCCGTACACAGCACCTCACCATATCCCAACAAATCGTTTATCCCCGTTTCAAGCATTCTGCAAACGGCATCGTCTCCTTCGCAGACAAACAACCCACGTTCCCAGTCTGTTTGCGGGCAATAGCGAAGCACGCCGTCCACTGCCTCCTGCTCCGCATAGGAATCTCTTCTCTGCATTTGTATGGTATTGTTTTGCAAAGCGTCCATAAGCGGAAACTCTTCTTCTCCATAAACCGCCTTTGCATCGCACAAAAGCTTCCCTGCTTCCTCATCCAGATAAAACCGAAAGGCTGCCTTTGGCGGAAGATAATTTTCGATTTCCTCACCTGCATGGTCTATGACATTTACATGTTCCTCCAGCATCGGCAGGGTGTGATAGTAAAAATCTGTCAGCGACTTTCTTCCCACCTTAAACCTCGTACTTCCGTTATTTCCCATATTCAGCAGCGGAAGTACTGCCTGCATCTGCTCCTGCACCATCCGATAAAGGCAGGGAGCTTCAACATAATATAAATACTGTCCTCCTCTTATCAGCTCAGGAAAATGGCAGCTGATTTCCAGCCCCTTAAACACGTCATTCTCATATTCAGAATCTATCCGCAGCTCCGGCTTCAGCGTCCCTTCCTTTGCATGTAATACGCTCTCTTTCTGCTCCTCATATTTATCCTGATAGGAAATACCGTCACCGTTTTGCAGCATGATTTCAAACAAATCATCAATTCTGCTTCCGTACAGCTGGATTTTGTTTCTGAGCCTTCCCTCATCACTATAAAAGCCTTCTGCTGCCATGCGAAGCTGCTCGCCCCTTACAATCTTTTTCAGAAAATTGTAGTAGCCCGCCGTTTCCGGACAAACCTCATGTATCCCGTAATTTATTTCCGTTTTTGCGCCAAATGTCTGCGTTCGCTTTCCTTCCACATTTTCCACAAACTCATCTAAATTTTTTACCACAAACAGCCGCTGCACTCCTGTTCTAAAGGAAAGCTCGAACCCATGAGCTGTCCGCTCCAGCCTCGGTACAAGCTGTAGATCCCGTACTCTTGCATCTGCTTTTTCAAATGCCTGTCCGCGGTATTGCCTCTGATATTCCTTTAACATTGTAAGCACGGCTGCGTCCGTCGTATCTCCCGGATTATACCGGTCGATATAATCTGCAAGCAGCAGCAGTGCCGCCAGCTGGTGTATACACAGCCTGTTATTATAATACCCGCTGTAAAAATTATTGCACCCCGTCACTCTGCAGTTTGCTTCCGTCAGTGAATCCGTGGTAAAGTTAAAGTTAACGGTTGCGTCTCCAGCCTTTGTTTTACAATACGCGATTGCTCTTCCAAACAGCACATCGGCACCATGATAATTGCTTGCACGCTCTGTTGCTACCGTCCCCAGTCTTATTTCCTGCTTTTCAATCAGCCTTTCTGCTGCTTCCAGCTGGCTTCTCACAATCTTAATCTTCCGCGTCATATGCGCCAGCTCAAAGCAGGTATATTCCTTTGCCCCCGGAACATTTTTCGCTGCAAACGGATGAACCTCCTCCTGTCCGGTCTTTGGCGCACCTTCCCATTCTCCCTTGCCGTCGCTCTCCTCCTGTTCCAGCTTCAACAACACGGCTGCCATGTGCTTACAGTAATTCCCCTCCTGTGCATACGCACAGTTGCAGAGCATTTGCAGGCGCTTCTTTGGCGTTTCCCGGATAATCACCTGATAAGGGCGGCTACCCCTCACGACTGCGCGATAAGTATCTCCCACCTTTTCTAATTTATCAATTCTTCCTTTTTCAAGATAATTTTTTCCTCTTGTAAGAATGGTATTTGTAAAATATTGTCTCCACTTCATCGCCTGCATGCTCACTGCTACTTTTCCATCACATTTTTCGATATCGTTTCTCTTACTGATTTATTGTTGCCACGAGGATATGATACAAAAATTTAGATGCTTTACAAAGGTTTCTACTCAAAAATCCTCGTTATATCCTGATAGCGATTGATTACCCTATAAATCTCTACAAATTCTTCCTCTGCCCTATAGATAATCACATAAGCATTCCAAACCACATACTTGTAGTTCGTCCTAAAATGCACTCGTTTTGAAAGATCTGCTCCCCCCCTGAAAACAACTGTACATTTTCAAATTTTCCAGCTTGCAAAAGGCGGAGCATTACGCTCCGCACTCACCTTACACATATATCGCTCTTTTCCTTCGATTTCCAAAACAGTCCCTGCTACTGTACCGAATCAATCGCCTTACCGATATCGTTTCTCTTATACTTATTCGCAAAGGAAATCCACTCCGTTGCCGCATAGGCATTGGCACGGGCACCCTTTAAGTCATGACCAACCGCAACCACACCGAGAACACGTCCTCCGTTGGTCACTACCTTGCCGTTATCGAACTTGGTACCGGCATGGAATACATAATAGCCGTCCTTCGTCTTAAAGGTGTCTAAGCCCTCAATCGGGAAGCCCTTCTCGTAATGCTCCGGATAGCCATCCGAGGCAAGCACCACACACACTGCCGCATTATCCGCAAACTTTAAGTCAACGGTGTCAAGCCTTCCGTCGATGCAAGCCTCAAATACATCCACAATATCATTTTCCATCCGCGGAAGCACTACCTGCGTCTCCGGGTCACCGAAACGGGCGTTGTACTCCAATACTCTCGGACCGTTCGGAGTCAGCATAAGACCCACAAAAAGAACACCTACAAACGGTCTGCCCTCAGCCTTCATG
>CAZCON010000048.1:0-8692 GCA_964500085.1 uncultured Lachnospiraceae bacterium | reverse complement strand
GCAATCACAATACAAACAATGACAGTCAGGGGATGGTATGATACACCATCCTCATCAGGATATTGCATAGAAAAGTTATAGATATTAAAAAAGTATACACAATTAAGTAAATAGTTAAACTTCAAAGAAAAATAAAAAATAGCTTGCAATTTGATATTACCTGTTGTATAATCTGTTTTGCAAGTTACGGCTCGTTGGTCAAGCGGTTAAGACGTCGCCCTCTCACGGCGAAAACAGCGGTTCGATTCCGCTACGAGCTGCTCATCCTTAGGATGATATAATTTTATAGGCCATGGCTCGTTGGTCAAGCGGTTAAGACGTCGCCCTCTCACGGCGAAAACAGCGGTTCGATTCCGCTACGAGCTGCTCTGTATTTTTAATACAGCCCAACCCCAAAACCCGTCTCGTTACAAGGCGGGTTTTTGTTATGTGCAGGGGCAGAGGCGGATAGCGATGTGAAAAGTAAAATGCCGGAATTTTTTGCATTGTCCGCAAAGATGGAAAGACCCTGTCTGCGTGATAGGAAACGGAGACAGGGTCTTAGTTTTAATTTAATTTTTCGTCATACTGTGCTCTGCAGCCGCCAATATATTTCGGACGGGTACGGGCAGCAAGGAGGCATGCTTCGCCGATTTGTTTTATGGAAAGGCGGAGCGGTACGGCTACCTTTTTTAAATGCATACCGATTAAAGTGCCGCCAATGTCAAGCCCGGCATCTGCTTTGATTTCTTCCAGTGCAACCGGTTCGGAAAGTCTTGCGTAAAGAGCAGTTGCGAAGGAACCGCCGGCTTTTGGCTGAGGAACTACGTTAACCGGCTCTGCAAATGGCACGGCGGCGCGCTCAACAATAATGGCACGATTTAAATGCTCACAGCATTGTGCGGCAAGGTAAATGCCCTGCTCTGATAAAACGGAGAGAATGCCGTCTACCATATCGACGGCTACCTCAGGACGGGAGTCAGTGCCAATCTTGGAACCGCAAACCTCACTGGTGGAACAGCCTACTACAACAATCTGTCCCTTCTTTAAGCCGGCGGCTTCAATTAACTCACGCGCAGCAGCAATGCATTGCTTTTTTATTTCAGACATAAAATCCCTCTTTTCTATAGAATAAGCCACCCTTTTACCGGTGCCTTATCTGATTTATACCACGCTTCAAGGATAATTCCTTTTTTACGTTGTGTCAAGTTCTATTTGATTTTTTTCAGGCTTTATGTTATCCTAAAGAAAAGCAGATTTTCTTTATTCCGGTGCAAATTGTCAGAATTTGTGTTCTTGGTTTTAATCTTAACGTGTAGCAACGTCAGAATTGCTGTGCTATATTGTTTCTGTCGGAAAATTCTTGCTTTGAAGCTCACAGAATCAGCAGGAGTTTTCAAAAGACATGGGAACTCCTGAAAAAGTATAGGGAGGATACATGGGAGAAAAAAGAGAAAAAATATTGCAGTGGCATCCGGCGTTTTACGCCAGCCTAAAGATTGAGCTGTCGGAGGAAGCAGGCTTTTTAGAATTTGAAAGTGAGCATATGCTGAGCGACAAACCGATGCAGCTCGATGTGCTTATTATGAAAAAGAACAAGTCGAGGAAAATTCGAAAAAATATCGGACGGAATTTTCGTACCTATAATCTGATTGAGTATAAAAGTCCAAAAGATTATTTAAGTATTGATGACTTTTATAAAGTATATGGGTATACTTGTTTTTATAAGTCGGATGTGCGCCGGGTAAATGAAATTCATACAGAGGAAATTACCATAACCTTTGTATGCAGTCATTATCCGCAAAAATTAGTGAAGTATTTGAGAGTACATGCACGGACAGTGATAAAACAAAGTAAAGGAATTTACCTGATTTCCGATAATGAATTTTTGATTCAGCTAATTGTGACGAGCCGGCTGCCGGAAGAGGAAAATTTGTGGTTAAGGAATCTGACCGACGATTTAAGGGAAAATGAAACAGCAGTAAAACTGATTCAAGAGTTTGGAAAGCATGAAAAAGAGGAATCGTATCAGGCGGTAATGAATCTGATTGTAAAAGCAAATGAAGAACGATTTCAGGAGGTAGATAATATGTGTGAAGCGTTAGAAGAATTATTGAAAGAAAAGATTGAAGCAAAAGAAAGAAAGGCTGAGCAGGAGGGGTATTCAAACGGAATGAAGAGAGGAATAGCAGAAGGCAGAGAACGGGGAATAGCAGAAGGCAGAGAACGGGGAATAGCAGAAGGTCGTGCAGAAGGTCGTGCAGAAGGTCGTGCAGAAGGGGAGAAGAATAAACTGTGCTCAATGATACAAAAGAAAGTGTTGAAGGGAAAGACGGTTGCCCAGATTGCAGAGGAGTTGGAGGAGACGGAAGAAACGATTCTTCCGCTGTATCAGCTTCTGATGGAAGAAACTGCAGAATATAAGGTAGAAAGGATTTGACGATGGAAGGAAATCAAAATGCGCTATTTCAAATTAACTATGGTCTGTTTTTAGTGGCAACAAATGAAAATGGTAAGGATAATGCCTGTATTGTGAATACGGTGATGCAGGTGACGCAGAATCCGGTATGTCTTTTGGTGAGTATCAGTAATCAGAATCTTACCCATGATATGGTGAAAAGCTCCGGAAAGCTAACGGTTTCGGTATTGACAGAAAAGACGCCGTTTTCAGTCTACCGCCGGTTTGGTTATCAGAGCGGCAAACAGGCAGCAAAGTTTGCCGACTTTGAGGATGCTACCCGCTGTGCAAACGGATGCTACCGCCTGAATCGAAACAGCAGCGCATATTTTTGCGGAACGGTACGGAAAAGCATTGCATTAGATACGCATACGTTGTTTCTGGTAGAGGTAACAGCGGCAGATATTGTAAGCAGCGAGACACCGGTGACCTACGAGTATTATCAAAAGCATGTAAAACAGCCATATAGACCGGAAGTGAAGTGGCAGGAAATGACGAGGGACACCGGAGAGGATAAAGGCACGGAAAATAAAAAGGGAGAAGAGACAAATGCCTATGTTTGCAAGATTTGCGGATATGTTTACGAGGGTGAGTCTTTACCGAAAGATTTTATATGTCCGATTTGTAAGCATGGGGTGTCGGATTTCGAAAAAATTTAATGCTTTGTAATGATACCAAAACGGAATGCAGCAATTATATGGCTCTTTGGGTGAAGCTATAACGAAAAAGAGAAAGGTTGTTTCCACTCATTGACAAATTCTTTAGAATTAGTTATAGTTTATACGGGAGAATTTGTTCCACTTAGTTAGTGTTTAGGAAGGAGAAGGGGTTAGGGAAGGAGTGGCATAGGATGCTGCCTAAATGGTTAAATCGGTTCATCAGAAAGCTTTTAAAAATTGTGCTGAACAGAGTCGTTATTGTAGGACTTCTGATTTTGCTACAGATTATCTGGATGGTCACATCCCTTACGGAGCTTGCGGAATGTTCTACCCTGCTTCAGGAAATACTGAATCTTATTAGTACGATAGCTGTAATCGCAGTGGTAAACACCAGAGACAACCCTGCTTATAAAATTGCGTGGGTGATTGCAATTATGGCATTGCCGGTTCTGGGCGGAACGATGTATTTGCTGTTTTCCGGCTGGTTGCCATCAAAAAATCTGCGCCGAAAGCTAAGTCGTGCAGAGGGGCAGCTGCGCCCTTTTATCAAGCAGGACGATGAGACGTTAGATGCGTTGGAAAAGCTTGATCTTGCGGCTGCAGGACAGGCAAAATATATTCGTGATTATGCAAAATTTCCGGTGTGGAGTGACAGTACTGCTACTTATTTTAAAAGCGGCGAAGAAAATTTTCCGGTGATGCTGGAGGAATTGAAAAAAGCAGAGCATTTTATCTTTTTAGAATATTTTATTGTAGAAGAGGGTGAGATGTGGAATACCATTCTTGAGGTGCTGAAAGAAAAAGTAACCGAGGGTGTTGAGGTCCGTATGATTTATGATGACCTTGGCTCGGTATTTGTGCTTCCATATCAGTATTATCATACCCTTGAGCAATACGGGATTAAGTGTGAGGCCTTTAACAAGTTTATTCCGGTGTTCTCCTTGGTCATGAACAATCGCGACCACCGGAAGATTCTGGTGATTGACGGTCATACTGCTTTTACCGGTGGAATTAATCTGGCAGATGAATATATTAACAGAAAAGAAAAGTTTGGTTATTGGAAGGATACCGGCATTATGGTGCGTGGCGAGGCGGCAGCAAATCTTACCACGATGTTTCTGACGATATGGAATGCGATTCGCCCGACAGATGCAAAATATACCGGTTTTCTACCGCACGCGTATCATTCCGGCATATTTAAGGGAGACGGATATATACAGCCCTATGGTGATTCTCCGTTAGATAAGGAGACGGTGGGAGAAAATGTTTATCTGAATATGATTTCTGCCGCAAGAAAGTATCTGTATGTTTTTACGCCATATCTGATTGTGGATAATGAGATGATGACTGCGCTTTGTCTGGCGGCAAAACGGGGAGTGGATGTGCGGATTGTAACGCCGGGGATACCGGATAAAAAGATGGTATTCTGGCTGACCCAGTCCTATTATCCGCAGCTTATTGATAACGGAGTAAAAATTTACCAGTATATTCCGGGCTTTCTTCATGCAAAAGTGTTTGTGTGTGACGATGTTTATGCGACGGTAGGAACCATAAATCTGGATTACCGCAGTCTGTATCTGCATTTTGAGTGTGGTGTGTTTTTGTGTCATTGCAGTGAAATCGCAAAAATTAAAGAGGATGCCATAGAGACAATGGAACAAAGCAGACTGGTTACAAAGGAACTGGCAAGAAAGCGGTTGCCGGTACGTCTGGCACAGGCGTTGCTGCGGGTGTTTGCGCCGATGCTGTAGAGAAAACAAGCAGGAGTGAATTAAAAATAACGAACGGAGGAAAACAACATGGCAATCAGAATTGACGGAAAGGCGATTTCTGCACAGATTAAGGAGGAGTTAAAGGAAAGGGTGGCAGCCTACAAGGCACAGGGAATTGAAATTACGCTGGCGGTAATTCAGGTAGGGAATGACCCGGCTTCTTCGGTTTATGTCGGCAATAAAAAGAAGGCCTGTGAGTATATCGGCATCCGTTCATTAGCCTATGAACTTCCGGAGGAAACGACCCAGAAGGAACTCATGGAAATTATTACGGAGCTGAATGAACGTAAGGATGTTAATGGTATTCTGGTACAGCTTCCGCTTCCGAAGCACTTAAATGAGGAGGAGGTGCTGCTTGCAATTTCTCCATCAAAGGATGTAGACGGGTTTCATCCGGAAAACGTCGGTAATTTAAGTATTGGCAGAAAGGGCTTCGTATCCTGTACACCGGCAGGTGTGATTGAATTACTCCGGCGCACCGGCATTGAGATGGAAGGAAAGGAATGTGTTGTACTTGGCAGAAGTAATATTGTAGGAAAGCCGATGTCAATGCTAATGTTGCGCGAAAATGCGACAGTAACGGTCTGCCATTCCAGAACGAAGGATTTAAAGAAAATTACAAAGCGTGCGGACATTCTGATTGTAGCCATTGGCAAGCCGTGCTTTGTTACGGCAGATTATGTAAAGGAAGGTGCCACGGTGATTGATGTCGGGATTCATCGCAATGCAGATAATAAGCTGTGCGGCGATGTGGCATTTGCAGAGGTGGAGCCGGTGGCCGGTGCCATCACTCCGGTTCCGGGGGGTGTCGGACCGATGACAATTGCAATGTTAATGAAGAATTGTGTGGAAAGTGTAGAATTGCAAAGATAGGGCGCAGAAAGGTGTAATATGCACATTTATTTTATTTCTCTTGGTTGTGATAAAAATCTGGTGGACAGCGAGTATATGCTGGGACTGTTACGGGAGGCAGGGCATTCCCTGACTGAGAATGAGGAGGAAGCGGAGGCAATTATCATTAATACCTGCTGCTTTATTCATGATGCCAAGGAAGAGAGTATTGAAACGATTTTAGAGGCAGCAGAGTATAAAAAGACAGGAAGCTGCCGTGCCCTTTTAGTTACCGGTTGCCTTGCACAACGGTACAGAGGTGATATTTTAAAGGAAATTCCGGAGGTGGATGCGGTGCTAGGAACCGCTTCCTTTGATGAGATTGCCACTGTGCTCGAAAAAGCGGAGCGTGGGGAACAGACGGAGGTATACAGAGAATTAACATACCTTCCGTTACCGGAGACAAAGCGGGTCAATACAACCTGCGGCTATACTGCCTATTTGAAAATAGCGGACGGCTGTGAAAAGCATTGTACCTATTGCATCATTCCTTCCATACGCGGGCAATATCGCAGTGTACCGATGGAGCGGTTGCTTTCAGAAGCAAGGACACTTGCGGAGGATGGAGCAAAGGAACTGATTTTGGTGGCACAGGAGACGACGCTGTATGGCATAGATCTATACGGAAGAAAAGCCCTGCCGGAGCTGCTTGTAAGGCTTTGTGCAATTGAAGGAATTGAATGGATTCGCCTGCTTTACTGTTATCCGGAGGAAATTACGGATGAATTGATTACAGTGATGAAGGAAGAGCCTAAGATTTGCAGGTATCTTGACCTGCCGATTCAGCATGCGTCCGACAGTGTGCTAAAGCGTATGGGCAGACGCACTACCAAGAAGGAGCTGGTGACTTTGATACGAAAGCTTCGAAGAGAACTTCCGGGGATTGTGCTTCGAACCTCGTTAATTACAGGATTTCCGGGAGAAACAGAGGAGGAGCATAAGGAACTGCTTGAATTTGTGGAAAAGCAGAGGTTTGACCGGCTTGGTGTCTTTACATATTCCAGAGAGGAAAATACTCCTGCGGCAAGGCTGAAAAATCAGGTACCGGCAAAGGAAAAACGCCGCCGTCAGAAAGAACTGATGCAGCTTCAGCAGGGAATTGCCTTTGAAAATGCACAAAAGCGTATCGGAAAGCGTTACATGGCGTTGATTGAAGGAAAGCTGCCACAGGAAAAGGTGTATCTTGCACGTACCTATATGGATGCGCCGAACATTGACGGCTATCTGTTTGTAGAGTCAGAGGAGCATTATGAGTCCGGAGAACTGGTAAAGGTGAAGATAACCGGCGCCAGAGGTTATGATCTGGTGGGTGTGAATACAGAAAAGAAGAGGTTAATGTAGGAGGCTGTTGTATGAATTTACCGAATAAAATTACGATATTTCGTGTGATTATGATTCCTGTTTTTCTGGTGCTTTTGTTGGTGCCGGGAATCCCATATGGAAACTGGATTGCAGCGGCGGTGTTTATAATTGCCTGCCTTTCGGATGCATTGGATGGGTATCTTGCAAGAAAAAATAATCTTGTAACTAATTTCGGCAAGTTTATGGATCCGCTTGCAGATAAGCTTTTGGTCTGCTCTGCGCTGATATGCTTTGTTGAGCTGTCGTATATGCCGGCATGGATTGTAATTGTGATTATCGCCAGAGAATTTATTATCAGCGGCTTTCGCCTGATTGCCTCTGACAACGGCGTTGTGATTGCAGCAAGCTACTGGGGCAAGTTTAAGACAACATTTCAGATGATTGCCTGCATACTTTTGATTATCCAGCTGCCGTTTTCCTGGGCAGAGGTTGTGGAACAGGTATTTATCTATCTGTCACTGATTTTAACGGTAGTTTCTTTGTTCGAATATATCTGGAAGAACAAATCTGTGCTGAAAGAACAAAAATAATACGAAATAGAAAATTTGTAACGGTTTTAACACGAAAATGACATACTTCGCTGATATGGTAGGAATGTAAAATGGTAAAGGAGTATGTTTTATACCTTTAGGACATTTTTAGAAAGGGGCCGTTATGAAGAGAAAAACTGGGATTTTTTTAACAGCAGCTCTTGTGCTGCTTTTGTTTGCAGGCTGTAATACAGAGCGGAACACCGCAAAGGTGTCGCCGACAGCGGCTCCGCAGACGACAGTGACACAGGGACCGGAGCGCCCGACAATGGGAGCACAGCAGACAGTTGTTCCGTTGCAGACGACAGAGCTGCCGATTTATACCATAAATAGTGATTTGGCGGAGCTTACAGCGGTGACGGCACTTGTAGCTGCAGAAAAAGAGATTACGGAAGCAGTAGTGGCTGAGGCTGTCGGGGATGCGTTGGCAGACAGTGGTATTTATGTTGTTGTGAATCATGTGACAAAAGAGGGAACGGTGGTCACTGTGGATTTTGCGGCTTCTGCACCTCCGGTTATACAGGTGGGTGCCAGCATAGAGGGTATGATTCTGGATGCGTTTGGTCAGAGCATCCTGGATAATATTTCAGATTGTAGTGGAGTTACTTTCACGGTAGACGGTGAAGCCTATGAATCCGGTCATCTTGAATTGGAAAAGGGCGATATCTATATGCGCCGTTAAGAAATAATGAGGTTCGTTTGCAGACATCTGCGCCGCGTGCAGTCGCGCGACATCCTCCAATCATGTGTGTATCCAACAGGGTGTCTGTTCTTTACAAGGATGAGTCTTAGGCATTGCCGTACACGGTATTTTTATGAGTAAAAGGGGCTGTTGCAAAAGCACGGCCCCATTCATTCGTTTTAAGGAGAAACAAAAGCTATGAAACAGGTGATTATCATTGGCGGCGGTGCCGCAGGAGCCATGGCCGGTGTGGCGGCGGCAGAGCATGGAGCAAGGGTGCTGCTGCTTGAGAAAAATGAAAAGCTTGGAAAAAAGCTTTATATTACAGGAAAGGGACGGTGCAATCTTACCAATGCATG
>CAZCON010000047.1:0-8732 GCA_964500085.1 uncultured Lachnospiraceae bacterium | reverse complement strand
GGAAGAAAGCAGGGAGGACTGTTTGTGTTCCCGCCGACCATTACGAACGATAACGGCTTTTGGTACCGCGGCACGGCAGATGCAATCGCACAGAATCTTACATTTCTCCGCAACAGCCATGAACCGTATGTAGTGATAGCTTCCGGCGATTGTGTGTACAAGCTGGATTACAATAAGGTACTGGAATACCACATTGAGAAAAAGGCAGATATTACTGTGGTAACCAAGGAGATTTTTGAGGCGGATGAATTGGATCGTTTCGGTATTGTAGAAACGGATGAGGATGAACGTATTACCTCTCTGACGGAGAAGCCGCTTGTTCCGTCCGGCAGTCTGATTTCCACAGGCATTTATGTAATTCGCCGCCGTCAGCTGATTGAGCTGATGGAGGAGTCTGCAAACGAGGAACGATTTGATTTTGTGCATGATATTCTGATTCGGTATAAGGACGCAAAGAGAATTTATTCCTATAAGATGGATACTTACTGGAGCAATATTGCCTCGGTCGCTTCTTATTATCGCACAAACATGGATTTCTTAAAAAAGGACATCCGTAATTACTTCTATAAAGAATATCCGGACATCTATTCCAAGATTGATGATATGCCTCCGGCAAAGTACAATCCGGGCGCAGTCGTAAAGAACAGTCTGGTATCCAGCGGCTGTATCATCAACGGCGTAGTAGAAAATTCCGTATTGTTTAAGAAGATTTTCGTGGGAAATAATTGTACCATCAAAAACTGCGTAATTTTAAATGATGTACACATTGGTGACAATACGTATCTTGAAAACTGTATTGTGGAAAGCCGCGATACCATCCGTCCAAATTCCAGACACGTCGGCGAGGATGGTAAGGTTAAGATTGTGGTAGAGAAGAACGACCGGTTCGCCATTTAATTCGGAAAAAGCAACGGCAGGGGGCTGCCGCAAGAGTAGATGTACATCTTACATCTGCTTATGCGGTAGCCCTTTTTCCAGCTTTTTCTGCAACGATTTGTAGAAATAGGGCTTGAAAGTTCGCGGGATTTGGAGTAACCTAAAGTAGGGGAAAGGAGTCGCAAAGGAAGAGGTGGATGAAATGAGCAGAATACAGAAAAAAAGGGAAAGACGGATTTTAAAGAGATGCTTACTTGCATCAGCATGTGTGTTGATGCTGACGCTGACCTTTTTTGTAATAAAGCAGATTAGCCGGTTGACGGATATGGGAGCCTACGCATATGCAGATGCCGGAAAGACAGATGATGTTGCAGAAACATGGAAGAGTCAGGCAACAGATATTACGGAAGAACCAAAGCCGTCCCTGACACCAACACCGCTGCCACTTTTGACCGCTGCTTTTTCGGATGAGTATGCTCATACGGGGGAAGCAAGGGAAAGGATTTCCTATGAGCGGGGAATCGCATATGGCCTGCGTTATCCGGCATATGAGGATACGGCGATGCAGGAGGCGGTACAGAATGCAGCTGAGGAGCTGCTGACAAAGGAATTGGAAGCTGCTTTCGGTGGTACAGAGGGAGAACAGATACTTTTGATTGATTATGAGGACGGAGCCTTTGGACAGCTGGTGTCCGTGCTGTTCAGGGTGGAACGCGAGCACAACGGAAAAAAGGAATATGAGACGGTTCCGTGGGTATATAATAAGAAAAAGGGAGAGACGGTGGATGCAGAGACTTTGTTTGCAGACCGTGCCTATCTCTACATTGCGGAACGGGTAAACGGGACTTTAACAGAAGAGGCGGCTGAGGCAGAGGAAATAACGGAGGTCGCTGGGAACAGGGAAACCTTTTCAGCTTATCTGCTGACTGCGGAGGGCGCGAGGTTTTTCTATGAAAAAAACGGTGAGGAGCATGCAGTGACCATTTCCTATCCTGAGCTCCATACTTATATGGCGGTGACAGTCGGCGGAACCGTGATTGCAGAAACCATTCGCGAGCTGGATCCGGATAAGCCGATGATTGCGCTGACGTTCGATGATGGTCCGCATTATCAGCAGACGCCGCGTCTTTTGGAAATACTGGAGAAAAACAACGTCCGCGCGACCTTTTTCCTGTTAGGTTCCCGTGCGGAATGGAGCGGAAGTCCGGAGGCAGTGAAAAAGATTGCAGCCTCCGGAAATGAAATTGCCAGTCATACCCATAACCATGAGAATCTGGCGACGCTTTCCGAGGGAAAGCTGATTGCGGAAATCGCAGATGCAAGGGAGACCATTTATAGCCTGACCGGGGATTATCCGACCTTTATCCGCCCACCATACGGAAGCTTTAATGATATGGTAAAGAAGTATGCGAATGCACCGCTGATTACCTGGAATCTGGACAGTGAGGACTGGAAGTCCAGAGATACGGATACGATTGTGGCGCATGTGCTGGAGGAAGCAAGGGACGGAAAGATTGTACTAATGCATGATATTCATTACTTTACGGTAGACGCTGCAGAAATTTTGATTCCGGAGCTGCTTGACCGGGGCTACCAGCTTGTAACGCTGCGGGAATTGTTCTATTATAAGGGCGTAGAACTGGAAAACGGTAAGGTGTATCACAGCGCTTATAATTAGGAAAGTGGGAGCGTTGCCCGTTTACGAAAAAGAAACAGAAAAGGAACGAATACCATGTATTTAATTGCAGGACTGGGAAATCCGACAAGGGAATATGCCGGAACCCGACACAATATCGGTTACGACACAATTACAAGACTTTGTGACGATTACCGGATTTCTCTCGATATGAAAAAGCACAAGGGGCTGTGCGGCAAAGGTGTAATCCATGGCGAAAAGGTGATTCTCATTCAGCCCCTTACGTATATGAACCTAAGCGGTGACTGTATTAAGGAGGCTGCGGATTACTATAAAATTGACCCGCAGCATATCATTATAATCTATGACGATATTTCGCTGCCGCCAGGAAGGCTCCGAGTGCGTGCAAAAGGAAGTGCCGGCGGACA
This sequence comes from uncultured Lachnospiraceae bacterium, assembly GCA_964500085.1. Lineage (GTDB taxonomy): Bacteria > Bacillota > Clostridia > Lachnospirales > Lachnospiraceae > SIG307. Next base: position 5,792 of record CAZCON010000047.1, on the reverse strand, counting down.
TAACGGAATGAAAAGTATCATTGCAAGATTGGGGACAGAGGAATTCACCCGCATTCGTATCGGCATCGGTGAAAAGCCATCCGGCTGGGATTTGGCGGATTATGTACTGGGGCATTTTTCCAGGGAAGAGCTTCCGCTGATGAGAGAGGCGGTTGGGAATGCAGCACGGGCGTGTGATATGATTATGCAGGAAGGCGTAGAAATTGCCATGACCAGATGCAATGGTCTGTAAGGAGGAGTATGCGTACCTACACGGAACCATTCAAGGCATTAAGAGAATATGAGGAGTGTGCAGAGGCATTGCTGCGGAAAAAGACACCGATAGCAGTTACAGGGTGTATTGATTCCCAGAAATGCCATTTTGTGCATGCAATGGGAGAAAATTACAGAGTACGTCTGATTGTGACCTATAATGAGTTAAAGGCAAAGGAAATCTGTGAGGATTACCGTTTGTATGATTCGGAGGTTGTGTATTATCCTGCAAAGGATGTTATCTTTTTCAGCGCAGACATCCACGGAAATACTCTGGTGCGGGAACGGATGCGGACAATCAGAAGACTGCTGGAGGAGAAACCGGTCACGATTGTTACTACCATTGACGGTGGAATTGACCATGTGCTTCCGCTTTCCTATATGAAAGAAAACCGCATTTTACTGGCAGAGGCTGATACGGCAGATTTGCCGGAGCTTACGGCGAGACTTTCTGCAATGGGCTATGAACGGCAGGATCAGGCAGAGCATCCGGGAGAGTTTGCGGTGCGTGGCGGTATTCTGGATGTGTTTATGCTGACGGAGGAAATGCCGGTTCGGATTGAATTTTTTGGAGATGAGATTGATTCTATCCGTTATTTTGATGTGACAAACCAGCGCTCTGCCGACCGGGTGGAAAGCGTCTGTATCTATCCTGCAACGGAGCTTATTCTGACCGAAGAGCGGAAGGACGTCGGTATTGAAAAGCTTCGGAAGGAAGCGCAACAGCAGGCGGCAGCGTTTCGCAAGGAAATGAAAACGGAGGAAGGGGCAAGAATCCGACAGGAAACAGAGGAGCTTTGTGAGCGCATTTCTTACCTGGGAGGTCTTGCAGGAGCAGATCATTGTATCCGGTATTTTTATGAGGATACTGTGTCCTTTTTTGACTATTTTGGGGAAGAAACCATTGTATTTCTGGATGAGCCGGCACGTATTGCGGAAAAGGGAGCTGCGGTGGCGGAGGAATTTGACCAGAGTATGACGGGACGGTTAGAAAAGGGCTACATTTTGCCCAGGCAGGCAGATGTGATTTTTGATTATAAAATGCTGCTTGCGGGTCTGGGACGGAAGAATACGGTGCTGCTGTCTGCGTTGGAGCAGAAGCTTCCGTATCTTGCGCCTGTGGCACGATACAACCTGACAGTGCGCTCCATTGCGGGCTATCATAATAACTTCGAGCTGCTGGTAAAGGATTTGCAGGCGTGGAAAAAGAGCGGATACCGTGTGATACTGCTGTGCGCCTCCAGAGTGAGGGCAGAGCGGCTTGCGGGCGACTTAAGGGAACGGGAGCTGACAGCTTTTTACAGTGATGACCCGGAGCGGATTGTGCAGGCGGGAGAAATTCTGGTGGGCAGCGGCAGTGTACACCGGGGCTTTGAGTATCCGATGATAAAGTGGGCAGTGATTTCTGAAAGTGATATTTTCGGCGCAGAGCATAAGAAGAAAAAAAAGAGAAAAAACTATGACGGACAGCGTATCGGAGGTCTTGGCGATCTGACCTTTGGCGATTATGTGGTACACGAAAATCATGGACTTGGAGTTTACCGTGGAATCGAAAAAATTGAAGTGGACCGGGTAGTAAAGGATTACATTAAAATTGAGTACGGAGACGGTGGTAAGCTTTATGTTCCGGCTACGGGACTTGATGTTATTCAGAAATATGCATCGGCAGACGCAGCAAAAAAGCCGAAGCTGAACAAGCTTGATTCAACGGAGTGGAAGCAGACAAAAAAACGCGTCCGGAGTGCAGTGAAGGATGTGGCGAGGGAGCTGGTGGAGCTTTATGCGCTGCGAAGCTCGAAAAATGGCTTTGCCTGCGAGGAGGATACAATCTGGCAAAAAGAGCTGGAGGAGCTGTTTCCTTATGAGGAAACGGAGGATCAGCTTCGCGCAATTGAAGAAATAAAAAAGGATATGGAAAGCCCCCGTATTATGGACCGGCTGTTATGCGGCGATGTGGGCTATGGAAAAACAGAGGTGGCGCTCCGCGCTGCCTTTAAGGCTGTGTCCAACGGAAAGCAGGTAATCGTGCTTGTGCCGACTACGATTCTGGCACAGCAGCATTATAACACCTTTACGCAGCGTATGATGAAATATCCGGTACGGATTGAACTGCTGTCAAGATTCCGGACTCCGGCGCAGCAGGCGGCAGTCATCGAGGGCTTAAAAAGAGGTACGGTGGATATTGTCATCGGGACGCACAGAGTATTGTCAAAGGATATTCAGCCGAAAAATCTGGGACTTTTGATTGTGGATGAGGAGCAGCGTTTTGGTGTGACACACAAAGAAAAGATTAAACAGCTTAAGGGAGATGTGGATGTGCTTACCCTGACGGCAACGCCGATTCCGCGTACCCTGCATATGAGTCTTATCGGGATTCGTGATATGAGTATTTTAGAGGAGCCTCCGGTAGATCGTCTGCCGATTCAGACCTTTGTACTGGAGCAGAATGATGAAATGGTGCGGGAGGCAATTTGCCGAGAGCTGGCGAGAGGCGGACAGGTATATTATGTATATAACAGGGTACATGGTATTGACGAGGTGGCAGCAACGCTGCAGAAGATGCTGCCGGAAGCAAATATAGCTTATGCACACGGACAGATGAGTGAACGTGCCCTTGAGAAAATCATGTACGAATTTATTAACGGCGACATAGATGTGCTGGTCTCTACGACAATTATTGAAACGGGACTTGACATTTCGAATGTAAACACGATGATTATAGCAGATGCGGATCGTCTGGGATTGTCACAGCTGTATCAGCTTCGCGGACGGGTAGGCCGTACCAATCGTACCGCATATGCGTTCTTAATGTACAAACGCGATAAGCTGCTAAAGGAGATTGCGGAAAAAAGGCTACAGGCGATTAAAGAATTTACCGAGCTTGGCTCCGGGTTTAAGATTGCCATGCGGGATTTGGAAATCCGCGGTGCCGGAAATCTGCTTGGTGCGGAGCAGAGCGGGCATATGGAGGCTGTGGGATACGATTTGTATTGTAAGCTTTTAAATGATGCGATTAAGGAAATGAAGGGAGAAGAGCCGGTAGAGGAGGAGTTTGAAACCACAGTGGATTTGGAAACGGATGCGTATATTCCGGAATCCTATATCCGCAATGAGGTGCAGAAGTTGGATATGTACAAGCGTGTTGCATTGCTTCAGACGGAGGAGGAGCTTTCTGAATTGCAGGATGAGCTGATAGACCGGTTTGGAGATATTCCACAGAGTGTGAATCGTCTTTTGGAAATTGCACTAATCCGTGCGGTTGCACATAAGGTGTATGTAACCCAGCTGACATGGCACGGCTCCACTGTGCGGCTTGTGCTGTATCAGAGGGCGAAGCTGATTCCGCAGCGGATTCCGGAGCTGGTAAAGAGCTACGGTGGGAGGTTGAAATTCTCTGCTGAGAAGGCACCGGAGTTTACCTATGAGCCGACGGTAATACGGGGCAAAACCGGCGGGCGCGCCGAGGTGAAAACGGTTCTGAAGGAAATAAAGGAGCTGTTGCAAAAAATGAAAGAGGAATTAATTTAGAGTGTTACCGGTGAGTTATACAGGCACGGCGGGAAAAGGCAGAGCCGTGCAGTTTGACAGGAAGGAGTTTGCGGATGAGAGGAAGAAAATGGCGTGTAATGGCTGTACTGTTTGGCGCGCTGCTTGTAGTTCAGGCAGGGTGCAGGGAAAAAACTCCGGGAGAAGGGGTTCCTACCCTTGGAGGCGATGTGACGGAATACATGAATGAAGCAGTGGTAGCGGTGGATGGTGTGGAAATCAGCTATCGGGAGGCGATGCTTTATCTCCAGTCCGCAAAGCAGGAATACGAAAGTGCCTACGGCAGCGAAATCTGGCAGTATATGTTAAATGAGGATGGCACGACACTGGGCGAATGGGTAAAAAATCAGACGTTGGAGCAGATGATTTATATTAAGGTCGTGTGCGCTGAGGCGAAAAAGCTTGGAATTTCTCTGGACAGTGAGGAAAAGAAAGCAGTCATCGAGCGCACGGAGGAATATATGAGCAAGGCGGAATACTCTGTGCTTGCACTTTACGGGATTGCAAGGAAGGATGTGGAGCAGGTGTATACCGATAATGCACTGGTGCAGAAAATTTATGACAGCGTTACCTTAAATGTAGATACGGATATTTCCAATGAAGAGGCAACCCAGAAGCATTTGCAGAGTCTGATGCTGAAGAATTATCATGAGGACGAGCTTGGAAATCGCAGTGCGCTTACTGTGCTGGAACTGATTTCTACGCTGGACCGGTTTGATACGCTGTATGCCGAGGCACAGACCACAACCGATTTTTACTCTCTTGCTTATGCAAACAGTGAGGATAAACAGTATTTGGATATTTATGTGGGAGAGGGAGACCTTCCGGAGGAGTTTCGTGAGGCATATGACTTAAAAACGGGAGAGGCAGTGCAGATTCGTGCAGAAAACGGTTATTACATTTTTTACTGTGTTTCAGAGTATGATGAAGATGCTACCATTGCAAAAAAAGAGGAGCTGATTGCGTTGCGGCAGGAGGAGACCTTTCAGAAGCTGTATGAGGGGTGGCGTGCCGGAGCGAAGATTGAGATGAATGAGGTGCTTTGGAAAGCAATTGGCTTCAATATGGATGCGGAGGGATGACCGGAAGTGACAGAACAGAAAAGAAACAAGAGGGATCTAAAAATTCCCTCTTGCTTTTTTTGAAAAATGGTGTTATAGTCTTTATAGAACAAGCGAGATATACAGATGTATGGTATGTCCGGTCAGAGTTTATACTAACGGTAATCCTTAGAAAAGGGGTTATTCAGAAGGGAGAGATGCGGTATGAATATCAACAAGTTTACACAAAAGTCGATACAGGCGGTGCAGGACTGCGAGAAGCTTGCATATGAGTTCGGACACCAGGAGCTTTGTCAGGAGCATCTTTTATATGCTTTGCTGGAGGATAAGGAAGGCTTGATTCCAAAGCTTTTCACAAAGATGGATATGGTGCCGGAGGCGTTTGCTGCACAGGTGGAGGGGCTTCTGAACAGGCGCCCGAAGGTGAGCGGCGGCGCACAGGTATATGTAGGAAACGACTTGAATAAAGTGCTGATTTATGCGGAGGACGAGGCAAAGGCGATGGGGGATGCCTATGTATCGGTAGAGCATTTGTTTTTATCCCTCATCAAACAACCGTCCGGAGAGGTTAAGGAGCTGTTTCATACCTTCGGCATTACGAGAGAGCGGTTTTTACAGGCGCTTGCTACGGTACGCGGCAACCAACAGGTAATGTCGGATAATCCGGAGGCGACCTACGATACCCTGCAAAAATACGGCTATGATTTGGTCGAGCGTGCAAGAGAGCAAAAGCTGGACCCGGTGATTGGCAGGGATGCCGAGATCCGTAATGTGATTCGTATTCTTTCCAGAAAAACTAAAAACAATCCGGTGTTAATCGGAGAACCGGGCGTCGGAAAAACGGCGGTGGTCGAGGGGCTTGCCCAGCGTATTGTGCGCGGTGATGTGCCGGAGGGACTTAAGGATAAGAGCCTGTTTGCACTGGACATGGGG
>CAZCON010000046.1:0-8811 GCA_964500085.1 uncultured Lachnospiraceae bacterium | reverse complement strand
ATATACTGCTGCGGGCGGTGAAAAGGGAAAAGCTTTCCGCACAGCAGCGTATCCGGGCGGTAGAGCACAGTTTAAAAGGTATCTTGGAGTATTGCGGAACAGAGCCGGCGCTGTACCGGCTGTTGACGGAGAAAGAATAAATGAAACGATTGTATCGAAGCTTATATCTGGTCGTGGTATTTTTGGCGGCGGCGGTGTTTTTCGGAAGCCGTATGGGGGAAACCATGCTCGCAGGAGAAATGGAAACTGTCGAGACCGGGATGGCGGAATTTCCGACCGTGTCGGTGCTGACCTGCGGAGAGGAAATCAATTGCCTGTACGGCTACAGTTCGAATCTTGATACTGTATTGAACCGTGAGGACATGATTCCTGTCGATGAAAGCGGTATTTTCGAATTAAAAATAAAAGAATATGACATGGTAATCCGTCGTCTGAAATATGAGATTTTGGACAGCACCAGTGAGGCAGAGGTGGATTCCGGTACGGTGAATGCGTTCGATAAGCAGGAGGATTATAAGCTGGTTCGCGTCAAGCTGAAGTCGGAGCTGAAGACAGGTACGGAATATGCCGTGAAGCTTACGCTGATTAACAACGTAGGAAAGCGGATGTACTACTATTTCCGAATCAAGCAGTATGACCGGCCGCAGCTGACGGAAAAGCTGAATTTTATCCGTGAGTTTGGTGAGAATACAAGAAGCGCCGTAGCGAAGGAGAATGAAGCAATTATCCCGTATTTGGAGACACAGGCAGGGGCACCGGAACATACACTCGGCTATGTGGACATTCATTCTAACTACCGTCTGGTAGCTTGGGGCGGTCTGGCACCTGTTCTTGTGACGGAGCCGTTTATTTCCGTAACGGAGTTTTATGATGAGATTATGACTGCAGTGGTACGGTATTGTGCGGCGGTTGATATCGGCTATGGGGAAGAAATTTATTATGTAAAAGAGTATTACCGTATCCGCTATCTGGGAGATGTGGTGCATTTGCTGAATTACGAGCGGCGTGTGGAGGCACTGTTCAATCCGGACAATGCCAGTCTTTCGCAAAGTGACCTGAAAATTGGTATTACGGCAGAGGAAACAGAGCTGTATCCAAATTCTGACCACAGCATGGTGGCATTTGTAAGAAACGGAGGGCTGTACTGTTACAGTCTGGCGGCGAATACGATTTCTACCGTGTTTTCTCCTTTGACTGAGCAGATGGACGGCAGATGCGGTCAGTCGGAAAACTATGATATTCATGTGGTAAAAACGGAGGAGAATGGCGACATTACCTTCCTGGTCAGCGGCTATATGAATCGGGGGGGTTACGAAGGACGTGTAGGTCTGTTTGTATATCGTTATTTTCATACGGAGGAGCGTCTGGAGGAGCTGATTTATGTTCCGGTCAACACGACCTACCAGATTTTAAAGGAAAAGCTGGGAGAATTTGCTTATTTAAATGAGTACGATGTTTTTTACTTTATGGTGGATTACAGTCTGTATGCCTATAATCTCATCACGGATGAGCTTCGGACGATTGCGACCGGTATTTGGGATGGAAATTATGTATATTCTGTCACCGGACGCTATATTGCATATCAGGAGGAGGGACAGACTGACCGGGTCAGTATTTTATATCCGGAAACCGGAAATGTGGCGGAGCTTTTGCCGGAGGAGGGCGAGTATATCAGGCTTCTTGACCGTTCCGAGGAAAATCTTATCTGCGGCTACGGAAAAATTGCCGAGCAGGAAGTAAAGGAAGACGGCAGTGTAGTATACGCCATGTATAAGGTTTGTATCAGCAGTGCAGTCGGGCAGTTAAAAAAAGAATACCGGAAGGAAGGCTATTATGTGCAGGATGTTGTGGCAGACGGGAACGTGATTTGTCTGGAACGTCTTGTGCGAAACAAGGAGGGCAGCTACGAAGAAACAAAAAGTGACTACATTCTCAATCAGGAAAAGGATACTTCCGGAAAGATTCTGTTGACAGAGCGCGTAACGGAACAGCTGCTGACGGAGCGGTATATATCCTTCCCGTCTGATTTTGTGATGGAGGAGCTGCCGCAGAGGGCAGAGGTGCTGTATACGGTTGTGGAGAAGGATACAACGCTTCGGATTCATGAGCTGGAAACGGAAAGAGAAGCATATTACACATATTATTACGGTATGCTTGATGGAATTTACGAAAATGCCGCAGAGGCGATTCTGGCAGCAGATAAGAAGGTGGGAACGGTAATCAGTGAATCAGGTAAGATTGTCTGGGAACGGGGCGTAAGGGCAGCCTCTGCAGGCGTAGGAACGATTACCGAGGTGCGAAGCACAGAGAACAGAAGCACGGTACAGGCTGCGGTAACGATGATGCTTTCTGCAAAGGGCGCCACCGTTGATATTACGGCAGAGGAGGCAAAACGTCCGATTAAGGAGGTAATGGAGCGTTATACGAAGTCACGGGTGGTGATTTTAACAGGTGCTACTCTGGACGAGGTGCTTTACTTTGTATGGAAGGGACAGCCGGTGTTTGCGATGAAGGCATCCGGTGAGGCGGTAGTGATTTTGTCGTATAATACAAAAGAGGTGGTTTATTATGACCCTGCGAGGGGACGAAATGTGACAGCATCCATGGAAACAGCAGAAAAACTGTTTCAGGAGGGCGGAGATATTTATGTCAGCTTTTTATACTAAAAAGAAAGTGCAGATAGCTTGTGCGGAAAGAAGGAGACTATGAAAGTAATTTCGGCGGTTGTGCCATGCTACAATTCGGAAGCTTATATGGAAAAGGCAATTCAGACGCTGCTTACCGGCGGAGATGATATGGAAATTATTGTGGTGGATGACGGGTCAAGCGATCATACGCTTGAAATTGCAAAGCGCTATGAAGCAGAATATCCGGGAATTGTCCGCGCGATACACAAGGAAAACGGAGGACATGGGGACGCGGTTATGACCGGTCTTTCACATGCAGAGGGGCTGTACTTTAAGGTAGTGGACAGTGACGACTGGGTAAAGGAAAAGGCGTTACAGGAGGTGCTGCAAAAGCTTCGCGAGCTGTTAAAGCAGGGAGACGCGCCGGATATGCTGATAGCGAATTATGTATATGAGAAGGTGGGGGAAGAGAAAAAGAAGGTGATTCAGTACCGGAGTGCCCTGCCGCAAAACAGGCTTTTTACATGGGCAGATACCGGACATTTTCATCAGGGACAGTATATTCTGATGCATTCGGTTATTTACCGTACCGCGTTATTGCGGGAATGTGGATTAGTGCTGCCAAAGCACACATTCTATGTGGATAATATTTTTGTATATCAGCCGCTTCCGGCCGTCAAATCCATGTACTATATGGATGTAAACCTTTACCGTTATTTTATTGGACGGGATGACCAGTCGGTAACGGAAGCAAATATGATTAAGCGCATCGACCAGCAGCTTCGGGTAACAAAGCAGATGATTGAAGCACACGATCTTTGGAAAATAAAGGAAAAACGTCTGCGTAGCTACATGATTAAATATCTGTGTATCATGATGACCGTTTCTTCGATTTATCTGTTAAAGAGCGGAACGGAAGAAAATCTGCAGAAGAAGCAGGAGCTTTGGGAATATCTGAAGGCCTACGACAAGAAGCTGTACCGTAAAATCAGCATGACGATTCTTGGACAGTCCTCCAAAGCGGACAGCAAGGCAGGACAGGGTATTTTTAAGGCGGGCTACACGTTGGCGCGTAAGATTTTTAAGTTTAATTGATACTATTTTGCATCGGGGGTTCCGGCAGGACGGCGCAGATAAAAAACAGGTGCACAGACTGCCATCAGAACAAAGGCCCAGAATACGTCAACAACAGAATGCTGCTTCAAAAACACGGTAGACAGGCAAATCAGAACCGTCAGAAGGAGGGTTCCGGCTTTGACTGCATACCGTTTTTTAAAATGTCCGGAGGTGAACACGGCAAGACATGCAGCCAGAGAATTATACACATGGATGCTTGGGCATACATTGGTAGAGGTGTCAGCATTGTGTAAAGCGGCAACGAGGTCAAGAAAAATATTGCTGCGGCCAAGCGTTGCAAGCTCCGGACGTATAGACAGCCCGTTTGGAAAAACGGTGGAGACAATCAGAAATACAGTCATACCGGAAATCAGGGTGCCGCAAAGACGGTAGTATTCTGCCTTATCCGTGAAAATGAAATAGAGCACCGTAACCGCAATATACGGGAACCAGAGAAAGTACGGAATAATAAACCATTCAATAAACGGAATGGCGTTATCCAGTGGAGAGCTGATAATGTGGTAATTTTCAGTGACCTTTTGCTCTAACAGAAAGAACCAAATCAAATAAATCGGAAGATATGAAATAATAAGCCAGGCATGGCGGTATTTTTTTATAAAATTTTTCATGAGGACTCCTTTGGCAATCAGCCTGTGTTGTAATGCTCTGAAAGGTAGTGTATCATATTTTAAAGGCTGAAACAAGATGCGGAAAGAAATTTCCGTGATGTATAAAACTGGTTGTTCGGATAAACAATAGGAGCAGGAAAAGAGATGGAGGTAGCTATGGGCAGAAGAGTATTTTTAGTAGTGCTGGACAGTGTTGGAATCGGAGCCCTGCCTGATGCAGAGCTTTATGGAGACGAGGGAAGCAATACGTTAGCGGCTGCATCGGCCGGAAAAGAGTTTTCCATGCCGAATATGGAGCGGCTGGGACTGTTTGATATTGAAGGAATAACGAATTTAAAGCAGGGAAAGGAGACCCCGCAGGGGGCGTATGGAAGATTGATGGAGGCGTCCAGAGGAAAGGATACGACCATCGGGCACTGGGAAATTGCGGGCATTGTATCAGAACGTCCGCTTCCAACCTTTCCCGGAGGTTTTCCGCAGGAGCTTCTGGCAGAGTTTATGAAGCGTACCGGCAGAAAGGTGCTTTGCAATAAGCCCTACTCCGGAACGGAGGTAATCCGTGATTATGGAAGGGAGCATATGGAAACAGGAGCGCTGATTGTGTATACGTCAGCAGACAGTGTATTTCAGATTGCGGCGCATGAGTCGGTCGTTCCGGTTTCTGAGCTGTACCGGTATTGTGAGATTGCAAGAGAGCTTTGTGAGGGGGCTTATGGTGTGGGACGTGTGATTGCCCGCCCGTTTGAGGGAGAGTATCCGTTTACCCGTACCCCACGCCGGCATGATTATTCGCTCACACCACCGGCAAAAACGATGCTTAACATTTTGACAGAGAGTGGATATGATGTCATCGGGGTGGGAAAAATCAATGATATTTTTGCAGGCAGTGGTCTGACTGAGTTTGTCAGAAGCTCCGGCAATGAAGAGGGAATCGAGCAGATGATTTCTTATGCCGGGCGTGATTTTAACGGACTTTGTTTTGTGAATCTGGTAGATTTTGATTCTAAATACGGACACAGAAATGATGTGGAGGGATATGCAAAGGCATTGTCTTATTTTGATGCAAAGCTTCCGGAACTGCTGGAGCAATTGAAGGAGGATGATTTGCTTCTGATTACTGCGGATCATGGCTGCGATCCGTCCACTCCTTCCACGGATCATTCCAGAGAGTATGTGCCGTTAGTGGCTGCCGGACCGTGCGTAAAGGCAGGAGCCTGTATCGGAACGAGGGAAAGCTTTGCCGATACGGGTGCGACGGTACTGGACTGGTTTGGAATTTTCGGCGGAATTGCAGGAAGCTCTTACCGGGAGATATTGGTAGGAAAGTAGGGCAAATATCCTCTTGTAAAGTCGGAGGGAATACGATAAAATTAGGAAAGAAACAAAAGCATTCGGAATACAGGAAGGTGAAAGGAGGTGGCCGGTATGCCGGACAATAGGAGAGCGTCAGACAGAAGAAAAGCGGCATACGCGGGTCTGCTTCTTTTGGGGAGCTTTGCGCTTGGTGCCTGCACAAAACCGGGAATGAGCGGAAAGGTTACGGAACAGCCTGTGCCCACACTGACGGAAGCTCCGAAACCTACGCTGACAGGTGGGGCGGGGCAACCTTCCCATGTGCCGGCAGCAACACCGACCGCAGAGCTGACGCCGGAGGGAACGCAGCGCCCAACACAGCCCCCCTCTTTGATGCCGACAACGGAAGCTACGGCAGTGCCGACGACAGAACCGGTGAAAAGGGCAACTGTAACGCCAACTGTAAAGCCGGAGGTTACAGTGACACCGATGGCAAAGCCGACTGTGACGACAGTACCCCTGCCAACGCAGGAGCCGTTACCGACCAATGAACCGATACCGACAGAGACTCCGGAATACGATACGCTTATCCGGAACGGATGGCAACGTACAGAGGACTTTTTTGGACAGCGTGAGGTGTATTTTTCAGGAAAATTTGATACAGTGGAGCTGTTGGCAGTGGACGGAAGATATGAGTACAGGTACAGCGCTTCTGCAGATATGGCGGTTTCTTTTTCTATCATTGGAGAAATGGGAAAAGACATACATAGTTTTATGAGGGAACTGACTGCACAGTATCCGGATTGTGTTGTGACAGCAGAAGGAGATGCAGACTACAGCTACCGGTATACCTCGGAAAGACAGATAGTAAGCGGAAGAACGTATGACTGCGCCGGAGAGGGACAGACAAGCTGTATGAGGGTGGAACTGCGGTATCCGGCAGGGGATACGCAGTATGGAAACGAAGGATATGTTTTTTATTTAAGATAAGAGGCATCAGCCGAGGGAGGATTTATGCAGGAGAAGCTAGAACAGGTGATGCGCCAGATTTATCTGATGCTTTCCAACTGTGAGGAAAGTGCGTATTCGTCAGAGGATTTAATTGTACCGAAAAAGAGAATCTATTCTCTCCTTGAGGAACTGAATTATGTGGTTTATGACCTGATGGAGCAGTATGAGGGTAATGTAACCTCCAGAGAACGTGCGCTGGCGGAGCATGAGCGGAAAATGGCGGGAATTAAGGAGGAAGCCAAGGGGCGGGCAGAGGATACCTATGCGGCCTCGCTTCTTTGCGCCAGAGAAATGTTTTTGGATATGCGTCATACGACGGAGCAGCTTTGCAAGGAGCTTAGAAAGGAATATGACGGAGTGCTGAAGGCATATGAGGAAAAGCTTCGCTTTATTCAGGAAAATGAAGAGAGCATGGTTGCCCAGATGAATGTGATGGCAGATTCCAAGAAGTATCTGCGTATCATTGAACAGCAGAACAAAGAGAAGGAAAAGAAGCAGAGTATGACTGAGGAGGAGCAGAAAAAGCAGGAGGCGCTTCTGGCAGAGCAGGCAGAACTGGCCGCAGCGGAGGCAGGCTCCGAGCTGAATCAAAAGCTGTCTGCGCCGATTGTGGTTCAGGTAAACGAGCAGCCGAAGCTTCCGGAGGGCTTTGGAAAGAAGCAGAATAAAAAGAAGAAATACGCACCGAGTCATGCACTGGAGGAGCAGGCGGTAGAAGGCGAGGGTGTGGTAGCACCTGCGCTTCCGAGTGCCGAGGAGCTCGATAGTGAATATTTTGACTGGAAAAACGAGGGGGAGGCTTCCGAAAAACAAGCCAAGAAGGGTGGCAAAAAGTTTTTCGGAAAGCACTAGCTATTGCGCTTTTGGAGAAGCGTCTGCAGTCTCTGCAGCGTTTGGGTATTTTGTGTAAAGTATTTTCAGGAAAATCGGTGTGGCAATGGAGGAGAAGATGATAAGCAGGATGACGCAGGTAAAGTATTCCGGCGTCAAAAGTCCTACGGAAAGCCCTTTTTGGGAAACAATCAGGGCAACTTCGCCTCTGGTCATCATACCGATACCGATTTTCAGGGAATCCGACCGGGAAAAGCGGCAGACTCTTGCCATCAGTCCGCAGCCGATGATTTTTGCCAACAATGCCACAAGTACAAAGAAAACAGAGAAGAGTAGGATATCAGCATCTACATTGTCAAGAGAGGTTTTTAAGCCGATGCTGGCGAAAAAGACCGGACCGAACAGCATGTAGGAATTGATATCCATTTTTTCTGCAATGTAATCGGAATCGCGGAGACTGCAAAGAATAATTCCTGCAACATAAGCACCCGTAATGTCTGCAATGCCGAAAAAATGCTCTGCCGCGTAGGCCATGGCAAGGCAGAGAGCCAGTCCCATAATCGGGATGCGGCGGGTATGCGGATATGCCATGTCAAACCGTTTAAATATCTTGTGTATAAGAAAACCGAGAACTACGCTGCAAAGGAAGAAGAGCGCAGTGTTGCTGATGACGGTAAATGGCTTGGTGTCCGGATTTTTAAAGGCAATCACAAAGGTCAGGACGATAATGCCAATAATGTCATCAATGATAGCGGCGCTTAAAATGGTAGTGCCGACCGTTCCCTTCAGACAGCCGAGCTCGCGCAGGGTCTGTACGGTAATGCTGACGGAGGTGGCAGTCATAATGACACCTACGAATACGGCACGGATGAACTCTTCGCTGCCGATGCTGTCTACACCGTAATAGATGGAATATAGAGCCGTACCGCCGGCAAGAGGGATTAAAACGCCACTGCAGGCGATTAAAAGAGCCTTTGGCCCGGTTTTTAACAGATCTCTGAGATTGGTTTCAAGACCGGCAGAGAACATCAGTAAAACAACGCCGATTTCTGCCATCTGCACCAGAAAATCGGAGGTATTAACGAGTCCAAGAATACTAGGACCGATAATTAAGCCCGCAATAATTTCGCCCACGACCTGCGGAGCCTTTAATTTTCGTGCAAGAATGCCGAAAATTTTTGCAAAAACTACGATAATGGCAAGGTCTTTAAAAATTTCATAAGAAGTCATATCGGAATCTCCCTCATGTGGTGTTTCTTAATTTTATTTGGTGTATGGAGAACACCGGAGATAGATTATAGTAC
>CAZCON010000045.1:0-8926 GCA_964500085.1 uncultured Lachnospiraceae bacterium | reverse complement strand
TTCTTACCGTTGTCATCAACATTCGTAATGCTTCCGCCAAATCTGGTAATGAGCTCCTTTGCTGCCTCGACAACAGCATTCCTTACGTCATCCTCGACTTTTGCATTTACAACTAAGGCTAATTCATACTGATTCATAGTTGCGTGCACCTCCTTTTGGTCTCCGGCCCTTCCCGTCACGAAAGAGCAAGGAAAAATTTGTGTTTTGCATATCACATTTTTTCATTATAACACAGGTCGTCTCTGTTTGCAAGCACTTTTTTGCAGTCGATGCCAGTCTTTTTTGACTTTTTTGCCGTTGCTGTCAGTCCGTCAATAGCGGACTGACAGCAGTACATCGGCAGACCTGACGACAGTTTCTATAGTCTTACAGCTTCCTTTCTTCAGCCCTTCCTTTATTTTCTATTTCTTTTATTTCCCAGGCGGCCGTCAGATAATCGAGATAAGTGCCCTCCCCTTTTGGTAAAAGCTCCGTTACCACGCACTTTCTTATGATGCGTTCCTCCCCGTCCACAGTATAGGTATCGCAGTTATGAAAAATCAATGGCGCACCGTCCCTTTCCCCTGCATAAAGCATCACATGTCCCGACATATGTAACACTGCCCCCACACTAAGCCGGCAAAGCAGCTCCCGCTTTTTTGCCGCAGGCATTCCCTGCATGTCAAAAAAATCTGCCATGCCTGCTGCCGCAAGCCGTTCCCCGTATTGTTTCTGCTCTCCCGAATTTCTCGGCAAGGACAAACCAAAGCAGGTATAAAAAGCGCGTACCGTGGAGGAGCAGTCCATGCCGTCCACCCGTTCATCTCCCCAGCTGTACGGAATATCAAGCATTCGCTCCATTTGCAGCAGTATCTGTCTCTCAGAAAACGGAAGTTTTCCATAAACCAGTACGGGAAGCCTCTCCATCTGTTCCCACTGTTCATAAAGCCTTCTCCTGTATTCCTCCCGTACCCTGCTTTTCATCTGTTCCCTCACCTCTGCTCCAAGCGCTGCAATCGCACTCTCTAAGGGTAGCACCGTCCCCACCCGCAGATATTGTCCATACTCATTTCGCCCTGCTCTCAGCACTACACGGTGCTCTCTTTTACAGTTCAGACGATAGCACTCATATTGCGCTCTGGAGCAGAGCACAAAGCCCTCCTCCTTTGCATACCCCGATGTAGTATCCGAGATTACATAAACCCAGTTTTGTCCAAAACACTTTATCTGTACTGCTTCCCCAATATTCAATCTGCTCTCCTGCCGTCTGTCCCAGACATCCCCCTTTTCCTTTCTGAGCGGCTCCGGCACCGGTTCCGTCCGTATACATACATTCCGAATTGCTATTCCATACTGCATCGATGCTACAAAAAACGATATCGTTTCTGATTTTTCGCCAGAACCGATATCGCCCCTTTTTCTTTTCTATTAACCTATGCAGACAAATACGGAACATATTCCCATAAAACGCACGCTGCAAAAAATCAGCCCTCCGGAAAGAAATCCGCATACCAGATTCCGAAGCAATACAGACACCAAATCTTTCTGGAGTAATCCTTTCTGCCCGTATAATGTGCATCCAGAAGCGCAAGCATCTCCTTTTCCTTAAAAAGCTTCGTCATATACGGGCGAAGCAGCACTTCCTTCACGCGGTTATAATACTTTTCTTCCCGCAGCCACACACGAATCGGCACCGGAAAGCCAAGCTTCTTTCTCTCTGTGGAAGCCTTCGGCGTGTTTTTCAGCGCTGCAAGCCGAAGTGCTTTTTTGGTAGTGTGTTTATCTACCTTTAATGACAGCGGAATCGAACCCGCCACCTTCATCACCTCGTAATCCAGAAACGGCACACGGAGCTCCAGTGAATGCGCCATACTCATGCGGTCTGCCTTACGGAGAATATCACTGCGAAGCCAGAATTTCATATCAATATACTGCATCTTCTGCACATCATCCAGATTCTTTGCACGCTCATAGTACGGCGCCGTAAGCTCCGAGGTTTTCCTGCGCCCCGTCGGGTTTACCATAAGACGGTCAATTTCCTTTTCACGGAAAATGTAAGCATTCCCAATGTAACGCTCAGACAACGGCGTACCGGTACGAATTAAATACTCCTTCCCCTTAAAATGGAACGGAATACACCTAAGCACCTTGGCAACCGCACTGCGTAACGGCTTTGGCATCCAATCCATCGCACGGTTTGCAATTACGGTCTGATATACGTTATAGCCTCCAAACAGCTCGTCCGCGCCCTCGCCGGAGCAAACCACCTTTACATACTGACTCGCCAGCTGGCTTACAAAATAAAGTGCCACTGCTGCCGGATCTGCCACCGGCTCATCCATATGATACTGCACCTTTGGAATAGAATCCCAGTATTCCTCCGGTGTAATGACCTTACTGTAATTCTCCACGCCAAGAACGTCTGCCAGCTCCTTTGCATATGCAATTTCACTGTAGCCGTCATCCGAAAAGCCCACGGTAAAGGTCTTCGGGCACTTCGCAGTGCTGACAACATAGCTTGAATCAATTCCTCCGGACAAAAAGCTGCCCACCTCAGTATCTGCGGTCAGGTGTACCTTTACTGAATCCTCAAACACCTCTTCAATCATCTTTACCGCTTCTTCTAAGGTCAGTTCCTCATTCGTGGCAAACCTCGGATCCCAGTATTCCTTTACCTGAACTCCTTCTTCTAAGGAATAGGTGAGAAAATGTCCCGGCGGCAACTCGTAAATTCCCTTAAAAAAGCTTTCATTGCGAGCAGAAAACTGAAACGAAAGATAACTATAAATTGCTTCCTCATTTAACTCTTTTTTTACTGAGGAATGCTGTAAAATTGACTTAATCTCGGAGCCAAATACCAGCTCCTCTGCATTTGGTCCCGTATAATAAAACGGTTTGATTCCGAAACCATCTCGCGCTGCAAACAGACACTTTTTCTTTATGTCCCAAAGAACAAAGCAGTACATTCCGCGAAGCCTTGCAAGAATATCCTTTCCGTACTCCTCAAAGCCATGCAGAATCACCTCGGAATCAGCGTCCGTGGTAAACACATGCCCTTTTTCGCGAAGCTCCTCACGAATGCCCGCATAATTATATATCTCACCGTTAAAGGTCAGCACAAGACTGCCATCCTCATTCAGCATCGGCTGCTGCCCGTTTGTAATTCCAATAATACTGAGTCTGCGGAAACCAAGCCCTGCCGCAGAATCCTCGTAATATCCCACGGAGTCCGGCCCACGATGGATAATCACCTCAGTCATCCTGCGGAGTTCCTCTCTATGCGCCTCCGCTCTTTTATAATCTACATATCCGGCTATACCACACATTGTGCTGCCCCCTTAGTTACATTTTGGTACCATAAATTAAGCGGATGTGGCTATTTTTGTGCAGGCACAAATAGCCACATGCGCTTTTGACCTCTGGTATCATCATATCAATTCTTCCCTTCTTTTGCAAGTCTTAGCCAAAAAATACTTTACATTTCACACGCATTTGATATATACTGTAAGTGGAGATTTTTGGCTTTTTGCCGTTTTATATATTGTCTTATTTTATATACGGAGCAGCGGAGTATGATACTCTGTGTATTCCTTCCACCGCTCTGTCTGACTAAGTAAGAAAGGAGGCTTGCTTATGTTGAATGTGTACAATTATTATATGCAGGATTACGTTTCCCGTTCTCCGCGCTATTCCACTCACAAGAAACGTGAACTGCATGATATTTACAAAAATATCGTGAAAATGTCAGCCTCCGAACCCCTATACAAAATCGAGCTTTCAGAAAGCAAGCAGGCCGCTGCCCTTTCCATTAAGGAAACCGCGCTGTCGCTAATGGATGTCAGTCACAGATTACAAAATACCCCTCTGCTGCATACCGCCGGTCTGCATTCCTCTCTTCCGGAAGCTGTTGATGCCGCGCTTCTGCACCGTATGGATTTCGATGAGTTTGAAAAGGGAACTGCTTACGAGGTAGAGGTTTCTTCTCTTGCAGGCGGTCAGAAAAATATAGGCACGCTGCTCTCCTCCGAGGAAGCTCCGCTGCCTGAAGGCAGCTACAGCTTTACCATTTCACTCGGTCAGGACAGCTACTCTTTCCGTTTTCAGGTGGCAGCAGATTCTAAAGCCTTCGAGCTGCAAAGCAAGCTTTCCGATTTTATTAACAGAACCGGTATTGGTCTTAATGCACAGGTTTCCCTTAACAAGGAGCAGCACATTAGCCGTATGGAGCTTTCTGCCCAACAGACCGGCAGCCTTGAAAAAAGTACTTTTTCCCTTGCAGACACCTCCATGCCGAAGGCTGCTGAAAATGGAATCGTAGAAGTCTTTGGATTAAATCATGAAGCCGTTCCGGCACAAAATGCCCAGTATACCGTAAACGGCGTCCGTTTCGAGGCACCGGAAAACAAGGTTTTACTTGATGATACCATACAGCTTACTCTCCATTCTGTCACTGACACTCCGGTAACCATCCGGCCTGTCGCTGACCGCAGTACGGTGTATGAAGCATTAGAAGAGTTTACCATTTCCTACAATCGCCTCATAAAGGCCGGTAAGGATGCCGTTTCCGAGAACAAAAGCTCTGCCTTTTTGCTCCGTGGTCTGTCCCATCTTGTGGCAGTCCACTATTCCTCTCTTTCTGCCATAGGCATTACGGCAGATGAGGACGGCTATCTTTCGCTTGACTTTGCCGCGGCAGAAAAAGCCGCCCTCCGAGACGATGTGACACCTGCTTTTCGCGAGGGTTCCTTTTTGCACACGCTGAATTCCCGTCTGGAAAGCATTGTTCTGAACCCGATGCGCTATGTGGACAAAAAGCTGGTGGCTTATCCTGATCCGAGCGCTCCGCTGTCCGAACGGACCAGTCCTTATACCACCTCAATTTACAGCGGTATGCTGTTTAACAATTATTGTTAACAATCTTTAATGATTTTGCCACAAAACTGCCATGTTCTGACGATAGTCTAAGAAATGTACTTTTAAGTTCTTTAGAAAGAGGCAGAATATGCACAGTTTTTTTTACAGGCATTTTCATTTTATAAAATTTTACATTGGACTGCTTTTCCTTGTTCCGCTCTTGTTTTTATCCGGAACCGCACAGGAACGCATGCCACATTCCACGACCGACGAGCTGATTATTTTATGGGAGGAAGGGATTTCTCCGGAAGAGGCAGCCCGCCGTTTGTCTGCAATTTCCCCTGAGCTCACCCTGACCGAACACATTGACAATCTGACGATATGTAAAAGCCTTTCCGCAGCTTCAGCAGACGAGCAGCTTGCTCTGCTAAACAGCAGCCCTATGATTCGTATTGCGGAGGAAAATCAGACTGCGGCTCTGTGCGGCTTTGAGGATTACAACTACTATGAAGCCCAGTGGGCACTCAACAACACCGGAAGCTATACCTATTATATCAATCAACTCCCGATAGAGCGCACCTCCAAAGCTGATATTGATATCAATCTTCCTGAGGCC
Organism: uncultured Lachnospiraceae bacterium; assembly: GCA_964500085.1. Lineage (GTDB taxonomy): Bacteria > Bacillota > Clostridia > Lachnospirales > Lachnospiraceae > SIG307. The sequence goes on along the minus strand of CAZCON010000045.1, from coordinate 3,477 downwards.
TATGAGACTCTTGCAGCTCTGGATGCTACCCGCAGCGTTACGGTAGCAATCATCGATACCGGAGTCGATATTACTCATCCTGCCCTTTCCGAGCACATCTGGAGAAATGAAGGTGAGATTCCGCTAAACGGTATTGATGACGATGGTAACGGCTATATCGATGATGTATACGGCTGGGATTTTTTTCATGATGACAATACGGTATGTCACTATAATGTGTCGGAATTTGGACAAATCAGCGCACTTCCGGAGGACAACGATAACCACGGAACCCACTGTGCCGGTATCATTGCCGCCTGCCAGGATGTTTTCGGTGTCGCCGCAGGGATTGATATCCGGATTCTCCCGCTGAAAATCCACGGTGGTGCCAACGCCTCCGGCTCCGTTGCTTCTGCCATCAAGGCAATTAAGTATGCGGAAAACGCCGGTGCCGACATCTGCAACCTGAGCTGGGGTACCACGCTTTACAGTGAAGCTCTGGAAACCGTGATGCGGGAATCTGATATGCTGTTTGTTGTCGCCGCAGGTAATAATGGCAGCAACAACAACGCCATTCCGCTGTATCCAAGCTCCTACAATCTGGATAATATGATTTCTGTCACCTTTATTACGCAATATGGCAACCTTGCAGCAGATTCTAACTACGGTGTATCTACCGTCGATTTTGCCGCACCGGGACAGGACATTTACAGCACTATCGTAGGCGGCGGTTATCACTATCTGTCCGGCAGCTCTATGGCAGCGCCAATTGTATCCGGCACTGCTGCGCTTTTGTATGCCTGCGGCGATTCCCTCTATCCGCAAAATATCAAAGAGCTTTTAATACAAACTCTGAAGCCGCTTGATTCCCTGAACGGTCTTGTCCGTTATCCGGGCATTCCGGATGCTGCTGCCGCGCTGTCTGCTGCAGATTCTCTTGTTTCAGACACAATTGCGCCGACGCTCCGTCCGGTCACAGAATATCTGCAGGGCACCCTTTCCATCCGTTTACAGCCGGAGGATCTCGGAGGAAGCGGCATCCGCGTGATTTCCTACGCCACCGGTGCGCGCGACCTTTCTTATTTTGCCAAGGGCACCGTTGGACAAACCATTACCGAAACGTCTCTGACGTTGGGAAAAGCGGGCGTTTATACCTTTTATATCTGTGACTACGCCGGAAACGAGGCAGTCTGCGTTTACACTGTAGAGGATGATATCACTGCGCCGTCTCTCTCTGCCTCCTATTCCTTAAATGCGGATGGCACCTTTGCAGTCACCGTAACCGCCGCTGACGCACAAAGCGGCATCAAACGTGTTCGTTATCTGAAAGGAAAGCATACTACAGAAGCCTTTCTTTCTGCCGGCTTTGAACTGCTTCCGCAAAACTCCTATGCCTTTACCGCCGCAGAGGAAGGATTTTACACCATTTATGCTGTTGATTATCGCGGCAATAAAACGGTTTCTGTGCTGGACATTAAAAAAATGCCGGCGGAACAGTTATTTTTAAGCACAGCAGAACGTACCATGACAGTCGGCGAACATTACCGGCTTGCCGTATTGCTGCTTCCGCTTACCACCACCGATTCCCTGACCTTTACGGTTGCTGACGAGACCCTGCTGTATGCCGATGCTGACGGCACCCTGACAGCCCTTGCACCCGGAACAGCCGAGGTCACTGTAACCGCCTCCGGCGGAATTTCCAAAACCTGTCTGTTTCATATTCTTCCTGCGTCTGTCACAGCTTCAGAAGCAGCACGGCTGCCCTAGTACAAGCCAAACTTCTGCATAAAGTAAAAGCCGGGCGAAAGCACTCCCGCTTTGGAATGCTTTCGCCCTTATTAAACTCTTGCTTTTACCAGTCCATTTTATATCTCATCCGCGGAAATCGCCGGTCTGCTCCGGTCTATTTCCAACTCAGATTCTACCACGGTAATGTTTAATTCTTTCATTAAATCCACTTCATACGGAACGATATCCTTTCCTTCCGGATTCTGTATCATACGCACAACCGGTCGTAACGGCATATCCTTATTCTGATTGCAGACAAGACCCACATATTGGTTGGAAAGTCTTACCATGGAACCGTTCGGATATACCGCAAGCTGCTGCATAAACAAGGCCAACAGCTCCGGATCAAATTCCTTCTGGCTTCGCTCTATCAGAAAATCCATTGCCTTATGCGCCGGCCATTTTTTCCGGTAGCACCGATCCGTTGTCAGCGCATCATATACATCAGCAATCGCAACAATACGCGCAAACTCCGGAATTTCCCCAGCTGTCAGTCCCCGCGGATAACCGCTTCCATCCAGCCGCTCATGATGTGTATAGGCAATCAGCCGTGCCTGCTCCGGAAGCATCGCAATTCTGCGCAATGCCTGATAGCCGTACATCGTATGCATTTTTACATATTCATACTCCTGCTTTGTTAATTTATCCTCCTTAAAAATAATTGCCGGGTCTATAATCATCTTCCCTATGTCATGAAGAATCGTTCCCATCCCAAGGACTCCCAGCATCTGCTCATTATAATTCAGTTTTTTTGCAATCATCAGTGCATAAACCATCGTACTGACAGAATGGGTAAATGTATATTCATCGTTGGAAGCAATATCATTTAAGCTCACCTGTACATCCGGATTCTTCAAAATATCTGAAATAACATCATTGACACAATGCTGCAGGGAATCGACCTCAAGCCGGTCTGACACAGAAAACTTCTGCATCGTCTGCTGCAACACCTGCTTACAATTTGTTCTCGTTTTCTCGGCAACCGCATCCGGAATCTCAATCCCCTCACTCTTGCCATCCTCTACATATACATATTCAATCCCCATATTCCGCAAATTAGGAATATAACGGGTTACATTACTCCGCCCTTCCGGAAGAATCAATGCCCCCTGCTGATATACTGCTCTGGCAATCTTCATCTCCGGCTGTAGCATTTCTACCGATACAAGTCGCACGGAGATACCTCCTCTCTGCACCAACAGCGCTGCCATGCCAATCTGCTCTGGTCGGTAACACGCACCCAAGCCTTATACCAAAAGTATACCATAGTTTCCCTTTTTCTGCAAGAATTTCACTTCCATAGGTTTGTCTCCGTAAATTTTCGTTAAGATTCTACGTCCATTTTGTGAACCGAGAAGTTCTTATCGCCTTTCCATACTTCCCATGCTATAATGAAAAAGGAAGGTGCCATAATTATCGCACCTGCGGCACGGGGACGGCACCCATAAGAAAAAACAGCACCGCTCAAACCAAACGGGATATTTCCCGCCTGGCTTAACGCAGGCAGCTTCTCATGCTGCTGCAAATCTTTTGTGAGAGGGGAAGACACCCATGACAAAAAACGTAACGGTAACAGATGCAAACGGAAACTACATCGGCACCACCTACCCCAAGCGGGCACGTGGGCTTATTAAGAATGGACGGGCGCTTTTCGTGGACGACTGTACCATTCGTTTGTCCGCAAACGCGGAACCGTCCGATATCTATCAT
>CAZCON010000044.1:0-8951 GCA_964500085.1 uncultured Lachnospiraceae bacterium | reverse complement strand
CTTCTCGCCTGCCGGCTCGGTCAGTCCCAGAACCGAGGTCCCCCGGACCTCGTGGGACGTCTTGCGATCCAAAGGACTCATTGTTCTAAGATTTGAATCTGGTGGTATTACCGTATAAAATTCGTCCATACCCGTTTTTCTTTTTTTACCGGTGCTACTTCGTTTTTTTCTCCGGCTGCGAGGTTTCGAAGCATCCATGCCATATTTTCGCCAAGGGCACGCATGGTCTGAAGTCCTTCGGCATCCTGTCTGACATCGTCTGGACAGGAGCCGTGTACCATATTCCAGTATTGTGAGCCGACTACGGTCATATTGGAGATGGTGAAGTATTTTGTCAGGCGGTCAAGAGCTGCACTTGCACCTGCACGACGGCAGGAGACGACTGCTGCGGCAAGCTTTCCGCGCATGTGGTAGCTGCTGCTGTAGAAAAGGCGGTCGAGAAAGGCGCAGAGCTGTCCGGCAGGACCTGCATAGTAGACAGGAGAGCCTACGACAAGGCCGTCATATTCGCATAGCTTTGGAATGAGTTCGTTTACTTTGTCCTGAAAGACGCAGGTGTGGGTGGTGCTGCATTTGCCACAGGCGATACAGCCTGCAATTGGTTTTTTGCCAAGGTAGAAAAGCTCAGTGGCAATACCGTTCTTTTCCAGCGTATCTGCAACTTCTTTTAAGGCAGTGTAGGTGCAGCCGTGTTCGTTCGGACTGCCGTTGATAAGAAGAATTTTGTTATTCATACGAATGCGCTCCTTTGATTTGTAATAGGGAAAGGTCTTTTTACCTTAAGGATACCTTATAATGACTGCTTTTGCAGTCTTGCATACTATTTTCTGTAGTTCTTATACTGCGTGTATTTCACAAAACACATACCGAATATTGCAAGATACATTACCAAGACGCTGCCAATAAGTGAAGCAATCAGATAATTGTGAGTGTAAAATAAGTGTATGATAAATTGCGGCAATAATACCGTAAAGAAGAGAATCAACAGTGGAAGCATTCGCCCTTTTATCACCCGCTGCATCATTTGAAACCTTGATTCCTCGTCACAGAAAATTTCTTCTGCCACGCCATCTTCAGCAACCTCTTTTCTAAAATAGCTGTAGTCAAAATAGTCTTGTAGATACTCCCAGCCACAATCATCAAACATTTTTAAATATTCATCCTTATGTGCGAGATCATCTTTGTTATAGTCAAGCTGATATACCACATCTTGAGGAATACATTTTTCAAAATGATATATTCCCGGTCCTGTTACCTTGACAAATTTCCAACCCGACTTATGCATTTTTCGTAAATAATCTTGTTCTTTTTCATATTCGTATATTGTAAACCATTTGAATTGTTTTTTTACCTGCCTTCTACATTTCCTCCTGAGCTATTTTAGATAAGCGTTCAATTCGTTTCAGTTCAAGCTGTAAAACCTCTAACCCCAAATCCGTGATTTGATAGATTTTTCGTTTATCTTCTTCACGAATAAAACGGATTATGTTGTCTTTTTCCATTTTTGATAAACTGCCATACAATGTACCGGGGGTGAGTTTAATAGCGCCTTCTGTCATTTTTTCAACCATTTGAACAATACCATATCCGTGATTGGGGTTTCGTAAACATAATAGGATGAAAAAAGCGGTTTCCGTCATAGGAACATATACTTTTCTTATATGTTGATTCATTTTATTGACCCTTCTTTTGATTTCAGTGCGATATATCGCACTTCGATATTTGAAGTATATCGCAGTACGACGTAAAAGTCAATGGATTTTAACAATTACCATAAAAAATTTTAGAAAAAGCTTTTTTGTAGGGAGAAAAACGTGTATTGAGAAAAAATACTACAGAAGGTATTCTGCCATGACGGTTACGAATACAATCGCCTTTACAAAATCCAGCACCTTTTCTTGCACTTTTTCTGGCAATATGGTATTATGATAAGGAGACGATTGTGGGAGAAAAGAGGAGAAAACAAAGGAGAGAATGCTATGAAGGTTAAGTTTCATCTTCCGGGGCTGCGTGCAAATTTCCCGATTAATATGCTGGTGGTTAAAATGATGCAGAATTATCCGCATTATTTCAGGGAAGGCTTAGAGATAGCTTCCTTTTTTGGCGAGTTTCCGACTTCAAAGTGGAATGGCGGCAGATATTGCGGCGGCGACCAGTGTAATAGCGCTTACATCCGTCAGGTGATTAAGGCAGTGAATGCAGAGGGGATTCCGATTCGTTTTACCTATACAAATCCACTGATTACCGAGGAGGATTTAAAGGACCCGTATTGTAACTTCTGTTTGCAGGAGGCAGACAATGGCTTAAACGAGGTTATTGTGGTATCTCCGATTCTGGAGCAGTACCTTCGTGAAAATTACCCAAACTATAAGCTTACCAGTTCCACCTGTAAGGCACTGAAGGACATTGACGCAGTCAATGCAGAGCTGGAGAAGGACTATCATATTGTAGTGCTTGATTACAATTTGAACAATAAGTTTGATTTTTTGGAACAGATTAAAAAGAAAGAAAAATGTGAGCTTCTGGCAAACTGCTGCTGTATTCCAAACTGCCCGCGCAGAGGGGAACACTATCGTTTTGTGGCACAGCAGGAGCAAATCGCGCTGAAAAACCGTACCCTTCCGGCAAACAGGCAGATTGAAATTCCAAAGTGGCAGTGCGAGTGGGGAGAGAATGCCTCGGTGTATATTTTTAAAAACTATGAAACCCATATTTCGCCAGAGGCTATCTGGGAAAAGTATGTGCCGATGGGCTTTAACCAGTTCAAGCTGGAGGGCAGAACGGCAAATTTATTCCTCCTCATTGATACCTATGCATATTATTTTGCAAAGCCGGAGTATCGGGATGAGATGCGTTTTGCGCTGACGGCGCAGCTACAATCCAACCGGATTATTACGGTGAATAAGCCGAGAAGAGAAATCTGGCCGTAAACAGGAGGTCTGGAAATATGAGGATGCGTTTATTGCGGCTTGCGGCAGGGATAGGTATGGTGCTTATGCTTGGCGGCTGTGGAAAAGCCGGAGAATATTATGAAAAGGGACAGGCTGCGTTTGATGATGGACAGTATGAAAGTGCTGTACTGTATTATACAAAGGCGTTGGAGGAAAATCCTTATAAGGCAGAGTATTATATCGGGCAGGGCTATGCCTACCTTGGCATGGAGCAGTATGAGCAGGCGAGAGCCGCGTTCCTTTCTGCTGTATTGGAACAGGAGCTGGAGTTGACCAGACAGAATAATAAAAGGGCATGGAGAGGGATTGGAATTACTTATTACGAGGAGGCAAACTATACCGAGGCGAGAGCGTATTTTGAAAAGGCACTGGAAGAAACTCTTTTGCCGGAGATGAATGCGGATTTGCAAATGTATCTTGCTGATGCTTTGGAGTGCGAAGGAGATTACGTGGCGGCAATTGCTGTGTATGATACGTTACTTGCGGGACAGCGGGAGTATGCAGCCGGATATCGTGCCAGAGCGTATATGAAATATGTGCTTGGGAAATATGAGGAAAGTCTGAGCGATTATGAGGCTGCGATTGCTTTGGAACCGGATAATTTTGATTTATATTTTGGAAAATATAACGTGCTGGGAAAGCTGAACCGGACGACAGAGCAAAAGGCGCTTTTAGCGGTGCTGACTGGGATTGAAAATCCGACAGCGGAGGATTCTTATATTATTGCAAAGGCTAGGTATTTCAGCGGAGAGTATGAACAGGCGCTGAAAGAGCTTGCCGCAGCTGTGGAAAACGGCTACGAGGATGCACACTATTATATCGGGGAGATTTTAAGAGAGCGTTCTGATTACGGTGAGGCGGTGTATCATTACACTGCATACATTAGTGGAAGCGGCGCAGGAGACGCAGCAGCTTATAACCAGATGGCAATTTGTCTCCTGCGGCAGGAAAGATATGCGGAGGCACTGGAAACGGTACGCGCAGGACAGGAGCTTTCTGATGCACTGCATGGAAAGCAGCTATTGTTTAATGAGATAGTAATCCTTGAAAAAATGGGAGATTATAATACTGCCTATGCGAGGACGGCGGCGTATGTAAGAAAGTATCCGGAGGACAGCAGGGGACAGGAGGAAGCAGAGTTTCTTTCTACCCGTGTAAGAGAAGAATGAGGTGCCTATGATTGAAAATAAAGAAGAACAGGAGCGTGTTGTTTTAGTCGGAGTGCGTGTGTCTGACGGAGATGATACGGAGGTTTCCTTAAAAGAACTGGAGGAACTGGTAAGAACGGCAGGAGCAGAGACCGTAGATGTAATTATCCAGAACCGTGAAGCGGTGCATCCGGGCACTTATGTGGGAAAGGGGAAAATGGATGAACTGGCACAGTCTATTGCACTGTATGATGCAGACGGGATTGTGTGCGACGATGAGCTTTCTCCGGCACAGATGAAAAATCTGGAGGATGCGTTGCAGTGCAAGGTGATGGATCGCACGATGGTGATTCTGGACATTTTTGCACAGCATGCAAGAACCGGTGAAGGAAAACTGCAGGTAGAGCTTGCACAGCTTAAGTATCGTGCCACCCGCCTTATCGGAAGCTATCGTGCCATGTCCCGTATCGGCGGCGGCGCAGCGGGTGCCTCCGGAGGGATTGGCACAAGGGGACCCGGTGAGAAAAAGCTTGAGATGGACCGACGCTTGATTAAGGCGCGGATTGCCCAGTTAAACAGGGAACTGGAGCAGGTAAAGAAAAACCGCGAGGTGGCCCGTGCCATGAGGGAAAGAAATCGTACCCCGGTGCTTGCTATTGTAGGGTATACCAACGCAGGAAAATCCACACTTCTTAATACGCTGACAGATGCCGGAGTACTGGAGGAGGACAAACTGTTTGCTACCTTAGATACTACGACCCGAAATTTAAAGCTGGAGAGCGGAGAACAAATTTTGCTCACGGATACGGTTGGATTTATCAGAAAGCTTCCCCATCATCTGATTGATGCTTTCCGTTCTACCTTGGAGGAGGCGAAATATGCAGATATGATTCTGCATGTGGTAGATGCGTCAAGTCCGGATGCAGATGCCCATATGCACATTGTATATGATACGCTTGCAACGCTTGGAGTAAAGGATAAGCCGGTGATTACTGTGTTTAACAAGATGGATTTGGTGAATAAGCCGGGAAGCAGTAAGGATTTAAGGGCGGACCGTACCGTGCGTATTAGCGCAAAGCGTGGGGAAGGGCTGGGGGAGCTGCTGACCGTGATTTCCGAGCTGCTTCGGGAGAGTAAGCTATATCTGGAATGCGTGCTGGATTATAGAGAGGGAAATAAGCTGGCACTGATTCGGAAATATGGGGAGCTTTTATTTGAGGAGTATGTGGCAGAAGGCATTGCAATCAAGGCGTATCTGCCAAGAGATTTGTACGGGCAGCTGTTTGGCGGAGAAAGCAGTGCGGCAGCAGGCGGCATATCAGAATAAAAACTGAATAGGTCTTTCCTACTATTTTTTTGAAAAACAAACCACTATATCTAGAAAGAAAATATTATTTTTTTCATAGATATGGTGGTTTTGCTTGACTCTTACAAGATATAATGGTAATATTAAATTTGTACGGGACAGGCAGTCTGTTCCAGAGGTGATAACAGGGATGGAGCATTTGAACAAAGGAAAAGGTAGCAGTTATCACGAAGGGAGAAATAAGCATGATTAATGTAGTGAAGCGGGATGGAGAGATTGCAGAGTTTCATCTTTCCAAAATCAGTGACGCAATTACCAAAGCGTTTCGGGCAACGGAGAAATCCTTTAATGATGAGATTATTAATCTTCTTGCACTGCGTGTGACTTCTGATTTTCAGGAGAAGATAAAGGACAACACGGTTACGGTGGAGGATATTCAGGACAGCGTGGAGCATGTTCTGGAAAGCACAGGTTATACGGATGTGGCTAAGGCCTACATTTTGTATCGTAAAAACCGTGAGAAGATTCGTAACATGAAGTCTACAATTTTGGACTATAAGGATATCGTAAACAGCTATGTAAAGGAGGAGGACTGGAGAGTAAAGGAAAATTCTACCGTTACTTATTCGGTCGGTGGTCTGATTTTACATAATTCCGGAGCAATTACCGCAAATTACTGGCTGTCTGAGATTTATGACGAGGAGGTGGCAAATGCCCATCGTCAGGCAGATATCCATATTCACGATTTGTCCATGCTGACCGGTTATTGTGCAGGCTGGTCTCTAAAGCAGCTGATTCAGGAGGGGCTTGGTGGTATTCCGGGTAAGATTACGTCTGCACCGGCGAAGCATCTTTCTACGCTGTGTAATCAGATGGTGAATTTCCTTGGTATTATGCAGAACGAGTGGGCAGGAGCACAGGCATTTTCTTCCTTTGATACATATCTGGCACCGTTTGTAAAAATAGACAATCTTTCTTATAAAGAAGTAAAGCAGTGTATTTCTTCGTTTATTTACGGCGTAAATACACCGAGCCGCTGGGGAACGCAGGCACCGTTTTCAAATATTACGTTAGACTGGACCGTTCCGGAGGACCTAGCAAATCTTCCTTGTATTGTGGGAGGAAAGGAGCAGGACTTCTGCTATCGTGACTGTAAGGCAGAGATGGACATGGTTAACAAAGCGTTTATTGAAATTATGGTAGAGGGCGATGCAAATGGCCGCGGCTTCCAGTATCCGATTCCGACCTATTCCATTACCAATGATTTTGACTGGTCCGATACGGAGAATAACCGTTTGCTGTTTGAAATGACTTCAAAATACGGAACCCCGTATTTTTCTAACTATATTAACAGCGACATGAAGCCGAGTGATGTTCGTTCCATGTGTTGCCGTCTGCGTCTGGACCTTAGAGAACTGCGTAAGAAAACAGGCGGTTTCTTTGGCTCAGGTGAAAGCACAGGTTCTGTTGGCGTGGTTACGATAAATATGCCTCGTATTGCTTATTTGTCTGCAAATGAAGAGGAGTTTTTCAAACGTCTTGACCACATGATGGATTTGGCTGCGCGTTCCTTAAAGGTGAAGAGAAGCGTCATTACGAAGCTTCTGAACGAGGGGCTGTATCCGTACACGAAGCGTTATCTCGGTACGTTTGAAAATCATTTCTCTACCATTGGTCTGCTTGGTATGAACGAAGCAGGACTGAATGCAAAGTGGATACGGAAAGATATGACAACGACGGAAACGCAGGAATTTACAAAAAGAGTGCTTAACCATATGCGTGAAAGACTTAGCGATTATCAGGTAGAGTATGGCGATTTATATAATCTGGAGGCTACACCGGCAGAATCCACCAGCTATCGTCTGGCAAAGCATGATAAGAAAAAGTATCCGGATATTATTACAGCAGGTAAGCTGGGAGATACTCCGTATTATACCAACAGTTCTCATCTGCCGGTTGATTTTACCGCAGATTTGTTCGAAGCATTGGATATGCAGGATGAGCTTCATACCCTGTATACCTCAGGAACGGTATTCCATGCGTTTTTAGGAGAGAAGCTTCCGGATTGGGAGGCGGCAGCAAAGCTGGTTCGTACCATTGCTAAGAATTACAAGCTCCCGTATTATTCCCTGTCACCAACATATTCTATCTGTAAGACTCATGGGTATCTTGCAGGGGAGCAGTTTGTTTGCCCACACTGCGGAGAAAAGGCAGAGGTGTATTCCAGAATTACCGGTTATTATCGACCGGTACAGAACTGGAATGAGGGTAAGGCACAGGAGTACAAGAACCGAAGATTGTATGATATAGCTATGTCCAGACCGATGGAGGATCCGTTAAATAAATCAACCAACCGTATTACCCTGCAGGCTGGAGAACAGACAAAAACGGAGGAAATTTTTGCGAAGGAAAGCAAAAAGGATGGAATTTATCTTTTTACCACGAAAACCTGTCCGAATTGTAAAATTGCAAAGGAACTTTTAAAGAATGTATCGTATGAGACCGTGGATGCAGAGGAAGCGCAGGATATGGTGGATGAGTACGGGATTCTGCAGGCTCCGACGCTGGTAGTGATAAATAAGGGTGAGGTAACGAAGTATGTGAATGCCTCGAATATTAAAGGCTATGCGGAGAGTCTTCGCCAGTAGGTCACAGAATTGTAAAAAATGCGGTGCGTCAGAACACAGCGTATTGCAAAGAAGGATAGGGTTGCCGCTGACTGCGCGCGGCAGCCCTATTTGCCGAAGAAAAGAGAGCTATCTTGGACAAGAGCGCAGGATACTTAGGTTTGGTGACATGTGGAAGGATGGGAGAATGCGATGAGAGAGGCCATGAGACGAACGGCATATTTAATCGGAGAGGACGGTGTGAGGCTGCTGGCAGGAAAGCACGTGGCAGTGTTTGGAATTGGAGGCGTGGGAGGCTACGTGGCAGAGGCGTTGGGACGCTCCGGTGTGGGAACGCTGACACTGGTGGATAAGGATGTAGTCAGTGAAAGTAATATTAACCGTCAGATAATTGCTACCTATGCTACCGTTGGAAGAAATAAGACAGAGGTAATGGAGGAACGGCTTCGCACCATCAATCCGGAAATAACGGTAATCCGGAAAGATTGCTTTTTCCTTCCGGAGGTGGCGGAGTCCTTTGATTTTACAGAGTATGATTATATTGTGGATGCGGTGGACACGGTGACAGCAAAGCTGGAACTGATTGAACGGGCACAGAAGGCAGGAACACCGATTTTAAGCTGTATGGGAACCGGAAATAAACTGGACCCGTCCCGGTTTGAAATAACGGATATCAGCAAAACCTCAGTGTGTCCGCTGGCAAAGGTAATGCGAAGGGAATTAAAAAGACGTGGCATTCTGCATCAAAAGGTGTTATACTCTAAGGAGGAGGCGTTGTCTCCAAGACTGACGGAGGCTGACAGCAAGGAGGAAAGCTGCACAGCAGACGGAGGTGGGCTCCGTGCCAAGGCAGTGCCGGGCAGCATTGCATTTGTACCGCCGGTAGCTGGTTTACTGCTTGCGGCAGAGGTGGTAAAGG
>CAZCON010000043.1:0-9070 GCA_964500085.1 uncultured Lachnospiraceae bacterium | reverse complement strand
ACTTCCGTTTGTTCCACCTGTAAATTATCAGCGGGGAGAAGAACTGTTTGGAGAAAGCTTTGAACAGGCGTATCAATATAATTTAAAAGCATTGTCGGCGGTTGTTGAGGAGGGAGGCTTTCATTTATTGGATTTGAGTCATATATGTGCCAGAAATCTTTTTGCACATACATCGACACCGGATGAAACGACAAATTATGCTGGAAGGACACTGGTTGCAGATAAAATATACGAAGAATTAAGAAGAATGGAGAAGATACATGGATGAAATAAAACAATTTATTATCAAGACATTGGAAGATGCAAGCGGAGCTGATGAAATAACGGAGGAGAGCCTTCTGTTTGAAGAGGAGATTTTAGATTCATTAAGTATTTTATATCTTGTGAGTGAGGTAGAAGAGCAGTATGGCATCCAAATTCCGCTTGAGGATATTATAGAGGATAATTTTTGTGATGTAAGGCATATAGTGTCTTATTTACAGAAAAGAATATAGGGAGAAGATTGGAGATGGGGCTGTATGAATCGAACGGTAATCAGCTATTTGAAAGGCGCAACAAAAAAGTCTGCAGATAAAATTGCCTGTGTAGATGATTTTGTCAGCATATCCTATCAGAAATTATGGGATGTGTCAAATGATATCGCAGGGAATTTACTCCCTTATACAAAAAGGGGCGAACCGGTTCCTGTTTTAATGAAGAAAAGCTGCGTGACATTATCGGTAATGTGGGGGATTATTAAGTCGGGTGGATGCTATGTGATGATTGACCCGATGCTGCCGACAGAAAGAATCAATATGATTCTGGCTACATTAAACGCAAAGGTGGTTATTAAGGAGGAAACAAAAAGCCTTGCTTGGTTGCCGGACGGTGTAGAAGCAATCAATGCAGAAGAATTGTGTAAGACCTCTACAGAAGAACAGCAAAAACAGGTAGAGAAACGGATTCAGAATATCTGCGATATAGACCCGTTATATATTATGTTTACGTCAGGTTCTACCGGAATACCAAAGGGTGTTGTGGTAAATCATCGTTCGGTGATAGACTTTATTGATTATTTTGTGGAACTGTTCCATATTACGGAAACGGATGTGATAGGAAATCAGGCACCGTGGGATTTTGACGTTTCGGTAAAAGACATTTTTTCAGCAGTAAAAGCAGGGGCGACGATACAGATAATAGAAAAAAAGTATTTTTCTTTCCCTCTTCAGCTGGCGGAACTGCTTGAAAGAAAGAAAGTTACCACGCTGATATGGGCAGTTTCTGCCTTGTGTATTTTATCTTCAAAAAATGTATTTGAGCATCTCAGACCAAGGCAAATTGAAAAGGTTATTTTTAGTGGAGAGGTAATGCCGGTCAGTCAGTATAATATCTGGAGACGGCAGTATCCGGATGCACTATTTGTAAATGTATATGGTCCGACGGAGATTACCTGTAATTGCACTTATTTTGTTTTGGAGGGAGAATATCCAGAACAGGAACGGCTGCCGATAGGAAAAGCGTTTCCAAATGAACATGTTTTTTTACTTGATGAACGGGATGACCTTATAGATGAAGCGACTCCAAATGTAGAGGGGGAGATATGCGTATCTGGGACTGCGGTTTCTATGGGATACTATAATGCAGTAGAAGAGACGAGGGCGCATTTTGTGCAGAACCCGTTAAATAAAATGTATCGGGAAATTATTTATAGGACGGGCGATGTGGGATGCTATAATACAAAAGGAGAGCTCTGTTTCCTTACAAGAAAGGATTTTCAGATTAAGCACATGGGACACAGAATAGAGCTGGCAGAAATAGAGCGCGTACTTTATTTGATTCCCGGAATCCGGCAAAGCTGTTGTTTATATTATAATGGTGAGATTGTTGCATTTGTTTCCGGCAAAAGCGAATTAAAGAGTATTTCAAAGGAAATAAGAGGAAAACTGCCACAGTATATGCTTCCGGCACACATATGGAATTTACAGGAGCTGCCGTTAAATAAAAACGGAAAAATTGACCGGAAGGCTTTGCTTACATATCTGGAAGGGGGAGAGCCGGCGTGCTAAATGATACACAAATAAAATTTGTAACGCAGAAATACGGGACACCGTTGTATATATTTGATGTAAAAGAGCTGACATCCAGAATTCTGGAAATAAAAAAACTGCTTGGGGAAAATGTTGAACTGTGTTATGCAATGAAAGCAAATCCGTTTTTGGTAACGTATTTAGACGGATATGTGGATAAGTTTGAGGTTTGCTCTTTTGGTGAGTATGAAATTTGTAAAAAACAAGGGCTTAATTCTAAAAAAATAGTTTATTCCGGTGTATATAAACAACGAAAAGAACTATGCGAAACCATACAGGATGATTTTCAAGGGTGCTATACGATTGAGTCAAAAAGACAGTTTCAACAACTACAGGAGCTTACGTCAGAAAGAAAGCGAAATGTGAAGATACTTATACGCCTCACAAGTGGAAATCAGTTTGGCTTAGAAGAAGAAGAAATAGTAGAAATCCTGAATGCGGTTAAAACGATGTCGTGGATAGAGTTTGAAGGAATACATTTCTTTTCTGGTACCCAGAAGAAAAATATGGAGGTAGTGGAGCAGGAATTGGCAGAACTGGATGGGGTTTGCGACAGGATTTGTCAAAAAACAGGTATAGAAGCGAAACAGATAGAATATGGGGCAGGACTGTTTGTTGACTATTTTGGAAACCAAGAATGGAATTATAATGATGTGGAAAAGCTGGGCAGATGGCTCCGAAAAAGGAAGCGGTATAAGTTTACAGTTGAGCTTGGGAGATATGTTGTTGCGGCGTGTGGGATGTATTTAACCAGTATTGTAGACAGAAAGCAGAACCACGGGAAGAATTACTGTATGGTGGATGGAGGGATTCATCAGGTAAATTATTATGGGCAGATGCTTGGACTGAAAGTTCCGCCTGTCCGACACATTTTGCAAAACGGCAGACCAGATGAAAATCATGTAAAGTGTACAGTTTGCGGAGCACTTTGTACATCGCGTGATGTTTTACTGCGTGATTTTGAAATGAGGTCACCGGAAGTCGGCGATATATTAGCGTTTCAGGCAGTAGGAGCGTATTCTATTACGGAGGCGAGCGCTTTGTTTTTAAGCAGAGAACTTCCGTATGTGCTTGCGTTTGATGAGAATCAGCAGACGGAGGTGCTGCGGGAGAGAATGTCTGTTGCCTATCTAAATTCTGGAAGTGGAAAAAGAGAGCTTAAGAAATAATGGAAATAGTCCGATATAAAATGAAATAAGGTGCTAAATAATAAATGGTTTGCGACAATAAAACAGAAAATGGAGGGTCTATTATGGAAAAATTGGTTATGGAGCGGGTATCCTGTCACGTTACAGAACGGTGTAATCTTCGTTGTAAAATGTGTTCGGCTTTTATTCCCACGCTTTATGAACTGGGAAATGTGCCGGAATATGATATGGATGAACTGATTAGCAGCTTTCGGACTTATTTTGAATTGGTGGAAAGTGTAAGAATGATTTCCATTTCCGGTGGAGAGCCGATGCTGCATCCTCGTTTGGCGGAGCTGTTAGAGTTCCTTTTACAGTATGAGGAGCGTTTTACAAAGCTGGAGGTTTTTACAAATGGAACATTGACGATTCCGGAACCGGTCTTGAAGGTGATGGCAAAATCAAAAAAGATGCTTTTGTTTGTGGACCATTATGGACCGGAGATTTCAAAGAAGGTAGATGAAATAAAAGAGCTTTGCGAAAAATACGATGTGCGCTATACAGTGCGTATTTATTATGGAGAAAATATGCACATGGGCGGTTGGTTTGATAAAAGCTTCTTAAAGGAAAAATTAAGCGAGGAAAAGGCAAAGGAACATTTTAGTAAATGTTTTTCGGCAAATATGTTTACGATATTTGGGAAAGAACTGGTGTATTGTCCAATGCCGTATGAAGGATATGCCATCGGAGCGATTCCAAGAAGCGATGTGTTAGGTGTACGATTGGTTGATGATACGACAACTCTGGAAGAAAAGTATGAAAAATTAGTAGAATTATGCAATGTTGATTTTCTTCCGGGTTGTGCATGGTGTAATGGTGCCGGAGTATATGAAAATGTGGAAAGATTTGTTCCGGCAGAGCAGCTGGAAAGAAAAAAGCAAAACTAAAGGAGAAGACCGATGATATATGTTCGTACCTGCGCCTACAATGCTGAGAAAACGATAGACCGGACGATAGAAAGTATATTAAAACAAACATACAGGGATTTTACATACTATATATTGGATAATGGGTCTACAGATAGAACAGGAGAGATTATCCGCAGTTATGCAGAAAAAGACAGCCGGATTGTTCCTTTTTACGGAAAACGAAATCACGATGTAAGCGAGTGCCCGGATTTTTGGAGCTTATTTTATGATTTGCAGGACGGGGATTATCTTTGCAGCTTAGACGCAGACGATGTATATGCGGTTACATTTTTAGAAGAAATTTTGCACTTTGCAACAGAAAATGCGTTGGATATGGCGGCATGCGGTTCTGTATTTATGGATGCGGATTCATGGCAACAATGTGGCGACAGGGTACTGCATGAAAATATAGTGATAAAAAATGGCGAGGAGCTTGACCGATTCTTCCCTGAGATTCATTGGAATTTGCGACAGACATGGGGAAAACTGTATAGTGCAAAGGCGGCAAAAATGCCGTATATGGTAAATAAACCGGAGTGGTATCCGAAAGCATACGGTGGAGATACGGTAAACACATTGGAAGCGGTTAAGCTGTCATCACGCATCGGAGTGTTAGCCAGACCATTACATTATTACGCGGTATCGACAAGGTCGGTATCAAATCGTTGGACAGAAGGAAGACAGGCTTCCGACCCCATTTTGTTTGAAAAGACAAAGGAGCTTTTAATTGAAAAGTGCGGAGCTGTTTCAAAGCGCAATGAAGATTTTTTGTTTGCGGTATATTTTCATGCGCTTTGTGATACATTTCGAACATTGTTTCACGCAGATTTATCCGCAAAGCGGAAGTATGAGATAACAGAAGAGATTTTCTTTCATCCTTATACACAGGAGATGTTTCATAAAAGGTTTGGCGTAGCAGAGAAGGAAAGAGTTGATTTTTTTGTAAATATTGTTTTAAACCTTTTGGAATTGTGGGATGAGAAACTGGAAGACGCATACGTTATATTAGAAAAAATATTTTCTAATATAAATCCGGATGTCAAGACGTTACTGACGAAGGAAAGCTTTGCGTGGTATATGGAGCATTATCCGGTGATTGTGCGTAATCTTGTGCTGCGGGAATATGAATATGCGGTAAATAATTTATTGTTGTGGGTAAGTAAAAAGGAAACAAAGCCAGACAGGGACTTCCCATTTGTATTGGGACAGCAGCTGTCAGCATTACGAAATGAAGAGAAAAAATATGTGATTTTTTCCAAGCAGCTGATACGGTGGTGTATTGCGAATCAACAGCTTGCACGTGCAAAAGCAGAGCTGGAGGAATGGATGACAATGCTTCCGGGAGACAGAGAACTGGAGAAGCTGCAGGAAATGTATGACGCATATGTTAGGAATGGGACAGGCGGGGATTACACGGAGGAAGCCGATGCGTGGAATAGGGAAGGTGAAAATTATACCACCCTCCTGTGTACCGAATATAATTTTACGAATTATGTAAAGCTGCTGGCAAAGGCTGTGCAGCAGTGTACTGTTATAATTACGGCACGGGATACGCCGTGGGGACCGCCTTTCGACAAAGAAAAAACGAATGGATTAAAAGAACTAGGACTTTCTGTGGATTTGTTTGGTAAATTTAGATATGCTTATGTGGCAATTCTAGATGAGGGAGAGGTAGTATTTGAGAAAATAGGAGCTACAACGAAGGAAACAATCACACGGGAAGTAGTGTTAGACGGCGAATCTATTGTAGCGTGCAGCGCGGGGTTTGAAGCGGATGTAATCCATAGCTTTACGGCGGGCTCTATTATAATAAATGGGGAAGAAGTATCGGCAAGAGGGCGCGGATTAAATATTGTTGTATATGACAAGGCAGCTAAGAATGTGTTGGATACAGTGAATTTTGATACCTATAGCAGCCTGTTTTCGTGCCGTCATCCGTTCAAAGAAATAGAAAGGATACGTCGCTTTCAGGAAAAGCACAGGGGCGTAGAACTGTTTTGTGCAAAATCACCGAAGTTTCCACAAAGCAATCTGACAATGAACGAAGAGTTTATTTTGAAAAATAATGTGATTCGGGAAACGGTTATCAATAATATAGATAAGCCGGTGTTTTCAATCAATAAATATTATGACAGGATTGCGTTGGAAGAGATTTTTAAGGTTCCGAGGTCATATCACGATATCACCGGAGTGCGCCGCTTTGAAGACGTCAGAGGAAGCTATGTGAATGTGGAGGGCGGACACCGCATCACGGCATACCAGCCACACCAGTGGGAGAGAACGATATTTATTGTTGGCGGATGCAGTGCTTTTGGAATTGGCGCAGCAGATGAACATACAATGGCTTCGTGGTTGCAAAAGCTTTTGAACGAAAGAATCGGTGAAGATGTCTTTTGTGTACAGAACTACGGTTACTATTTGTGTGAAGCAGACCGACAGGGCGAAGAAGAAATTCGCATTTTGGAATCGTTGCCGGTAAAACAGGGAGACATTATTATATACTATTGGACAGAGGATGGTATTTCTCCAATGCGGGGATTCCCGCTGATAGATTGTCAAACAATTACGGAACAACCGAGAGCGTGTGAAGTGTTTTTTGATAAAAGTCATCTCACGCCGGACGGGTATCGGTTGGTTGCGGAAAGAATTTTTACTACATTGACGGAAAAAGGAGTCGTGAAAAGAAACAGGATATTTGAGGAAAAAGTGGATGGACAGCAGGAATATGGTTTTAGTGAAAGTCAGAACAGGGAGCTTTTGGAATACAAAAAAGTTTTGACGAATTTTTACGATGAAATGATTTCGCCAAGAATAGGCGGTATTGTTATGAACTGCAATCCATTTACACTGGGGCATCGATATTTGATTGAACAGGCATTGAAGCAATGTGATTTTCTGACGATTTTTCTGGTGGAAGAAGAGGGCTCTTATTTCACATTTGAGGAAAGGTTAAAAATGATAGAAGAAGGGACGGCGGATTTGCCGAATGTTGCGATTATTCCAAGCGGACGTTTCGTGATATCTTCTTTGACATTTGAGGAATATTTTAATAAAGCAGAGCTTCAGGACAAAGTGGTAGATACTTCGCTTGATGTAGTTATTTTTGCAAAAGAGATTGCGCCTTGTTTGCATATTACGAAGCGATTTGTCGGCGAGGAACCGTTTGATAAGGTTACAAAGCAATATAATGAAGCAATGAAACGAATCCTGCCGGAGTATGGAATTGAGCTTATAGAAATTCCAAGGTGTAAAGAGGACGGTGAGGAGATAAGTGCGTCAAAGGTACGGAGCCTATATGAGAAAAAAGATTTTAATCGTATGAAACGGCTTGTGCCGGAGACAACCTATCGTTACCTGGCAGAGAAGAGTGAAAATAACAAACAGGAGTAATAAAACGCTGGTATCAGTATGTCAGAAGAGATAGGAAAGGCGTGGCTGTAATGGAAAAAGAATCAAACATCATTCAACCTTCATTTGACACAAACAGACAGAAACTCGGACGGGTGCTGCCTCTTCGTGCTCCGTTTACCGTGGTTCTGGACAGCAGTGAGGTGTGCAATTTTAAATGCAGCTATTGCTTTCGTGCGGATGAGGATAAGCGCGTCTGGGGATATGCAAAGGAAAACAGATTGATGAATTGGGAGCTGTTTACAACGGCAGTCAATCAGATAGCTGAGTTTTGTGAGCCGGTAAAGCAGATTTCGCTTTCCAACCACGGGGAGCCGCTTTGCAACCGCAGGCTTCCGGACATGGTGCGCTATATCAAAGAAAAAGGAATCACAAGCAGGATATCGATTCATACCAATGCGTCATTGCTTGAGGAGGACTATGTATGCGATTTGGCAGATTCGGGGATTGATAAGGTGGTTGTTTCTTTGCAGGGTATGACAACAGAGAAATACCGCGAGGTCTGCGGCGTGCCTGTAGACGTGAACCGGTTGTATGATATGCTGAAGCTTTTTTATGAAAAAAAGAAACATACGATGCTGCATATCAAGGTTGCAGACGCGGCATTAGAGCAGGGGGAGGAGAGGGCATTTTATGAGAAATTCCTTCCGATTGCCGATAGGGTTTTTGTGGAAAAGATTGTACCGATTTGGAAGGGAACCGAGTTTTCACAGCAGCAGGCAAAGGCTATGGTACAAAACAAATATGGCGCAAGGTTTCCAAAGCAAAGCTGCTGTCCGGTGCTGTTTCATACAATAGTAGTAACGCCAAACGGTGACGTTTACCCATGTACGCAGCTTCTTTCTCCGAAGCCGCTTGGTACTATTCTGCACTCTACGCTGTTACAGCTTTGGAACAGTGCGGCGAGAAAAGAGCTGCTTCAAAAGCAGTTAGAGCTGTGCGCGCCGGAGCTTTGCGACGGATGCTACATTAAGGACAACAGCATTTTTGCGGAAGAGGATTTGATTGATGAATACCGTGGTGAGATTTTAGAGCGATTGCTTTGTTCGCATGTCAGCGAGGAGACGCTGTAATCCTTTGTGGAAAGACAGTGGCAGAAAAGTGAGGGAGTCATAACCTATGTTTGCAAAGGAGGAACGCTTTGTCAAATCTACAAATTTGTCCATCCCTCGCAGAAGCCACCGGTAAGCTGGAATACACGCTTACCAATGACTGCATGTTTCACATTGTTTTTCAAAAAAGCAAAGGCACTGCGTGGGCTTTGCGCCTCGCTCCTGCATATGCGTCCGGAGGAAATCTGCTCCGTCGAGGTACTAAATCCTTTGGAATTTAAAACCCTGCCCACGGACAAGCACTTTGTACTTGACCTGAAAATTATGCTGAACGATGCCCGCATCCTAAACTTTGAGGTGCAGGTCATTGATGAAAGGGACTGGACGGAGCGCTCCCTTACCTACGCCTGCCGCACCTTCGATCAGCTGCAAAAGGGCGAAACCTATTT
>CAZCON010000042.1:2338-9104 GCA_964500085.1 uncultured Lachnospiraceae bacterium | reverse complement strand
CAGTTTCATTTGCTCGGCAGTCTTAAAATCCACCAGACGTTTTCTTGCAATCACCTCTGTCAATAAATCTCCCGCCATTGGAATCATGCCATAGGCAATTACACTTCCATCCTTCGTAATACAAATATCAGAGGTTCCTGCTCCCACATCCACAAGCGCAATATTCAGCAGCCGAAAATTCTCCGGAATTGCCACCTGCATTGCCGCAATCGGCTCCAGTGTCAGATTTTCCACCTGAAGTCCTGCCTTTTGCACCGCAGAATACAGTCCGTCAATAACCTCATCCGGCAGAAAGGTGGCAAGCACCTCGACGCCGATTTTGGAGGCCTTATGCTCCTCCAGATTCGTAATCATAAAATCATTTAGGTAATAATGTACCACCGTATACGCTACGCAGTAAAAATTGTGTTCCGGATCAGGAAGCTCTTCCTTCATCTTTTTATGTGCATTTTCCACACCAAGCATTTCAAGGGAATGAATCATTTCCTCATCGATTATCACATCCTCATCAAAAACCACCTCTGCATAGGCTCTCGCGGTATTAAGCACACGACCTGCTGCTGCAATGCACACCTCGTTTAGTCTTCTGCCGGTCTGCTCCTCCAGCTTTTTCTTTACCTCTGCGATAGTTTCTGCAACTGCACCGATGTCATGAATCTGACCGTCCAGCATTGCTCTGGTTTCATGCAGCTTTGTATACTGTGCCACAACCGTAAAGCCCTGTCCTGCCGTCTTATAGCCTACCGTCCCCACAATGCTTCTCGTGCCGATATCAAGCCCGAATACCATTTTCTCCGGCTGTCCGTAAACGCTCACCATGCCACCTCCCCGTTCAAATGTGCCTCTGCCTGCTTTAACACATGTGTCTCACAGGCTTCCTTTGAAGAATCGTTATAAATTACAAAATCACATTCGCAAAAAAACAGCTGCTCTGATGCCTGCTTTTTCAGAAGCTCGTCCACCTTTTCATCGGTATAACCACGGCTTTCCTTCAATCTTGCCCGCCGTACCTCCTCCGGTGCATATACATACCAGAGCTCGTCACAAATTTCCTGATATCCCGCTTCTATCAAAAGCGCTGCTTCTATCAGTACCAGTCCGGAAAAGCCGGCATTCCGAAGCTCTGCAAGTCTTGCCTCCACTGCAAGCCTTACTTTCGGGTGTATACAGGCGTTCAGCTCCTCCACCCTGTTTGCCCTTTGAAATGCCGCTTCATAAAGCTTTCCACGGTGTATGGTGCCGTCTTCGTTTAAAATTTCCCTGCCAAACAAATGACAAAGCTCCGCATATGCGTCACCGCCCGGCTCCATTAGCTTGTGGGCAATCACATCGCAATGCAGATACTCGGTCTGGTAATGCCTTTCCAGAATACCTACTACCGTAGACTTTCCGGCTCCCACGCCTCCCGTGATTCCGATTACTTTCATGCCGCTACCTCTACTTCGTTTCGTACCAATCCTCACCTACACTGACGCTGACCTCTAACGGAACTGAAATATCTGCCGCCGCTTCCATCTCCTCCTGCAGCATCTGCCTTACATACTCCGTCTCTGCCACAGGCGTTTCCACCAGCAGTTCATCGTGTACCTGTAAAACCACCCTTGCCCCGCTTCCATCCTTTTTCAGCCGTTTCGCCACCCGGAGCATGGCAATTTTCATAATATCAGCGGCAGTTCCCTGTACCGGTGAATTCATCGCAATCCGTTCTCCAAAGGAACGCTGCATAAAATTGGACGAAGCAATCTCCGGCACCGGCCGCCGCCTGCCAAACAGGGTAGTTACATATCCCTTCTGCTTTGCTTCCTCCACCAGAGAATCCAAATACTGCTTAATCTTCGGATAAGTCTCAAAATAACGGCTGATATACTCCTCTGCCTCTTTTCTGGAAATATTTAAATCCTGTCCCAGACCAAACGAGCTGATACCGTATACAATCCCAAAATTAACTGCCTTTGCGCTGCTCCGCTGCGCCGGCGTCACTTCCGCATACGGTGTGTGAAACACCTGCGATGCCGTCAGCCTGTGGATATCCTCTGCCTCATTATATGCACGAATCAACTGCTCATCTCCCGATAAATGTGCCAGAATACGAAGCTCAATCTGGGAATAGTCCGCATCCACAAACACATGACCCTCTGCCGGCACAAATGCTTTCCGGATTTTTCGTCCCAGCTCCATACGCACCGGAATGTTCTGAAGATTCGGTTCTGCACTGCTTAACCGTCCTGTCGCCGTAATCATCTGGTGAAAACTGGAATGAATTCTGCCATCCCTCGCCACAAACGCAGTCAGCCCGTCCGCATAGGTGGATTTCAGCTTTGCCAGCTGTCTGTACTCCAATATTTTTTCAACAATCGGATCCTCGCTTCGCAATTTTTCCAGAATATCTGCTGATGTAGAATACCCGGTCTTTGTCTTTTTCCCATTCGGAAGCTTGAGCTTCTCAAACAAAATCACACCAAGCTGTTTTGGGGAATTGATATTAAACTCTTCTCCTGCCAGCTTATAAATCTCTTTTTCCAGATTGGAAATACTCTCTCCCAGCTGTCCGGAATACTCTGTTAAAAACGTAGGATTCACTACCATTCCAGTCTGTTCCATCTCATACAGCACCTGAACCAGAGGAAGCTCTATCCTGCGATACAATTCCTCCATACCGGTTTCCTTCAGCTGTGCAAGCAATACCGGATAAGCTGCCTGCGCCGTCATAGCCGTATAGCATGCTGCCTTTCTTTGGGCTTTCTTCGCCGTTTTCTCCTCCTCCGGCGTTTCAAACAGGCTTAACTGCTTCGGTTCCTCCGCCAGTGCAAGCGCATCCGCGGCAGGGAGCGCAAGCTTCAAATAATCCCTTGCAATATCGTCATAGTGATAGCTGCTCTTTAGCGGATTTAACAGATATGCACATAAAGAAACGTCACCATAGCAGGAGGCATCCTCCTCCGTAACAATTTCAAACTTCTCCTTTAAACCTGCCGTCACAAGGAAAACACCCGTTTCGCAAAGCCTGTGAAAAAGTCCCGTTCTGCCGCCGAAGCCCTCCATGATCCGTTCCGTAAGGAGGCAGCATATTCCCTTTACGGAAAGCAGCGTTTCTCCACCACACAAATCGAACCCTACAATTTCATCCTTCTTTAGCTCGCGAAGCATTCTCTCCGCTTCTTCCATCGAAGAAATCGTTTCCGGCTCCGCATCAAAAGACGCATTTTCACTCTTTAAGCCCTGCTCCGGAGAAAAATTTCTTGCCAACAGGGACTTAAACTCCAGCTCCTTGCAAAGCTTATAGGCTTCTTCGTTAAAAATATTTCCAAGCCTTGCCGCTTCATAGGAAAACGGCGGCTCCCAGTCCGTCTTAATCGTGGCAAGCACCTTGCTTAGTCTTGCCAGCTCTGCATGCTCCCTTAAAGACTCTCTCGCTTTTTTCGGTTCCACCTCATCCACATGGGCAATGGCCTCCTCTACCGTTGAAAACGCAGTCAGAATCTTTACCGCCGTCTTTTCTCCGATGCCCGGTACTCCCGGAATATTATCAGAGGCATCTCCCATCAGCCCTTTTAAATCCACAATCTGCGCCGGTGTCACTCCATACCTTTCCATGACCTGTGCAGGTTTATAATCTTCGATTTCCGTGCCGGTACGTTTTGTCTTTGGAATCCGTACCAATACCTGTTCTGAGGAAAGCTGCAGCAAATCCCTGTCTCCGGATACTAAAGAAACCTCCAGACCGTCTTTTGCGCCCTTTACGGAAAGCGCTCCCAGAATATCATCCGCTTCAAAGCCCGGACACTCAACCGTCAGCACTCCCATAGCTGCAAGCATCCGCTTTAACAGGGGCATCTGCTCACGAAGCTCCTCCGGCATTCCCTTACGGGTGCCCTTATACTCGGCATACATCTCATGCCGAAAGGTCGGATGTTTTACATCAAAGGCGACTGCCAGATACTCCGGTTTTTCCTCCTCCACAAGCTTAATCAGGATATTTAAAAAGCCAAGCACACCGTTCGTATGTCTGCCGTCTGTCGTGGTCAGATCCGGCAACCCGTAAAAGGCACGGTTCACTATGCTGTTTCCATCGATAACAACTAACTTTCCTTTCATCATCCTTACTCCTTCGCTTCGTTCTCCGTTCCGACCGTATTCTGCCCGGAATACTCATCCCCCGCAGCTTTGCTTTCTTCTCCGGTTATCTCATCATTTTCCGGCAACCCAACGCCTGCTATCTCCCGCAGGAAACGAACGTCGGCCTCTTCACGCTGTTCCACTACCGTGATTCCATTTAAGAACAACAGACCGCCAATCAAAGCAATCAGAACCGCCCACCTTCTGGCAATGGAACGCTTCTTTTTCAGTCCGTCGATATAGCATGTCTCAATTTTATAATTTAACTCCGCAATATAGTTATCCGACAGGTCCGTATTCTCATCCAGCTGCTTCATTGCAGTCAACAGGGAATACGTTACCTCCAGCTCCTCCCTGCACTCCCTACAGTCATCGATATGCTCCAGAAAATCTTTTCTTTCATCATTATTCTCCAACTGATTGTTTATAAATGCGGTAATCAGTTCCTGCGCTCGCTTACACTCCATGCACTCAGACCTTTCTCTGTCCTTTCATTTAACCCCGCTTTTTACATTTCACCGTCTGTACAGACGATATCAATTTAGTATACCATTTTTACAAGAAAAAAGCAAGAACTTCCCCAGCCGTCGCCAGATAACGAATAAAAGTGGTTGTAAAAAAACTCCTCAAGAAAAAAACGCTAAGGTCGCGAGACTTCAGCGTTTTTTGTGCTATAATAGCTGACAGATTTTGTGCAGGCAAAACCTACTGATATTTTCTGTCTACTCCTCCAATAAACCTGCGCTTGTATATATAATCATATTGATGATCTACGCAAATCACATATTCTGCCAATTCCATTGTAAACATTTATCTTTCCCTCTTCATTCTTTAGCATTGCAGTAATACTCGAATTTCCGCCACAATGGTTCTGCCGCGAAAAATCAGTCCGCGTCCTAAACGGTATACAACAAATCCCAGAATCAACCATTTATGCCGGTAAAGGAAAGGATAATTTTCTCTGTAATAAGACATCTCCGGAAATAAGCGCTTACACATATATAACAATTTAGGATTTCCTTTTCCATGTTTTTCATATTTTTTCAATTGATTTCTTACCCAATTTCCTATTGTTCCATAAGTTCCTGCGCCGAGCAGATTCTCTAAAATCCTCTTTTCTTCTTTTGTAAGCGTTTGCAACAAACTGCTTCCGAACTGTCTGGCCGATATTTCCATATGCTTCGCGGAAAACACCTTCTTCGCCAGTGAACGCATTTGTTCCTCGTATTCAGCTATTCCGAGGATATGACATTGTTCCGATATATAAGACCAATTCACCGCTTCACCAATCCTGCGTAGGCAGACAAAAACATCCGCAAGTGCCCTTAATCCTGTTCCATATCCGCTATAATGCTTATATGTGTGAGAAATAAGGTAAACATAAAAATCCTCGTCAGAAAACGCATATTGACATTCTGTTGCCAAATGTAATTTTTGCTTTATATTTTTGTAGTATTCCTTCCATTCCTCCTGCTGTTCATCCGAGTAGAGACTCCGGTGCATTTCAAAATTATACACCGGTTTTTTCAGATAAACATCATGGTTGCCCTGCCCGAAGCTTTTAATTTCATAACCTCGTGAAGAAAAATAGTCCCGTATACTCTTCGCATAGGTAGCATCAAATAAAATGTCGTTGTCTGCCATTTGACGCATACTGCTGTGCGGATACATATCCTTTAACACAACACCTTTTAACGGCATATACCAAATTTCCTGCTGCTTCAAATAAGCTTCTAGCTCTCTTCGCTCCGTATCAATCAGAAGATTTTTTCGGATTGCTTTATTTTTCAGCTCCATCCATTTCGTATACACCGCAGCCTGTTCCCCGGAAAGTATAAATCCCCCTCGGACAGCCTCTTCTACACTGAGGCCGGTAAGCGCTATCAGGCTATGTGCATATCCGGCAGCAAGTACCTGCATCCAATCCATTGCTTTCAGGAACTCCGTGTCCGGTGTCTTTCCCAGCACCCCGCAAACCGTAAGATATAACATTCCCTCTGCTCCAGATATTCTTTCATCCATTTTTTTGCTTTCTGACCTCTTCCCTTTCATTTTCCATCTCAATCACCTTGTCACAAATTTCAAGTGCTTTCAGCCGGTGTGTTACCAAAAGGACTGTTTTATCCTTCATGGCACGTAAATTTTCCAATACACATTGTTCCGTTTTCTCGTCCAAAGCACTCGTCGCTTCATCCAAAATCAAAACCGTCCGTTCCGAAAAAATCGCGCGGGCAATCGCCAGTCTCTGTATTTGCCCTTCCGAAAGTCCATGCCCTTTTTCACCCAGCAGACTGTCAATACCATCCTCTAGCTCTTTCACAAATTCCTCTGCACAGGCAATACGAAGCGCCCTCCAAAGCCTGTCCTCCTGCTCCTTTGCTTCTACATCTGCAAAGGAAACGATTTCACGGATGGTTCCCCGCATAAAGCAATTCACCTGCGGCACATAAGAAATGAATCTCTGATGGTTATAGCCTGCCAATTCTCTTCGACCGTTACGACATACATAGCATTCCCCGGACTCAGGGGAATACAAATTCATCATCAGCTTTAAAACCGTACTTTTCCCGCATCCCGACAAACCGGTAATAGCGACATACTCTCCTTTCTTAAGGCAAATCGAAAAATTCTGAAGCACCGTCTCCATTCC
>CAZCON010000042.1:0-2328 GCA_964500085.1 uncultured Lachnospiraceae bacterium | reverse complement strand
GCCGCCTGCGGATAGGAAAAAGTAACATGGTCCAGACCAATTTCGTCAAAGTCCGTCTGACTATCAGCTTCTTCCGCTTCTCCGGCACATAAAAATCTATCCGGCAGCTTCTCCACCTCTATGAGTCGTTCTGCACTTGTCATCATGGAATAATATCCCGGTAAAAATCCGCCTAATCCCGCAAAGGGTGCCTTTATTTGCCCAATCAGCTGTAGAATTGCCAAAAAGCTCCCATAATCCATACTTCCGGTTATAATTCTATATCCGCAAAACATAGCTCCCAACACAGACGCCAGATTCATAATTCCACTAAATCCGGCATTACAAAGGTTTGAATATACACTTTTTTTCATCCGGGCCTGTTGGTGCATTTTCATATTTGCTTCCACCCGGTTTCCCACTTTTTCGGCCGCCCCATAGGAATGAATCACAATCAAGCCCTGAAAACAATCCTACAGATGCTTCCGTAGGTTTTCATCCTGCTCTTGGACATTCTTGTGTAACCTTTTCAATGGTTTTCTAAAAAACATTGAAAAAAGCACCAGTACAATTCCACCCGGAAGCACAAATGATAGCAAATCGGGTTCCAGGGCAACAAGCATCAGCACAGCGCTCACTAATCGAACCAGAACCCCACAAAAGCCCGGAAGAAGCTCTGTCATCTGATTTGCTACCACAACCGTATCATTCGTCAATCTGGTCATCCATTCACCTGAATGTACTGCTTCTATCCTGCCAAAGTCCTTTTTTAAGATTGTCATGAACATCTGGTGCTTCAGCCGGTTTTCAATAGAAGCCCTAGTGCTTTCTTCTATTATTTTTCCACCCAGACGAAGTGCAATCTGAAAGCATAGTAAGCATGCAAACCAACATAAGGCACCCCCAAAAACAGTTCTATCTCCTTTGACAGCCGCATTCAAAATTTCCTTTAGTGCAAGAGCATTTAACACACAGCTGCCCCCTAAGGCAATCTGAAGCAAGGCCAAAAGAACAATATTCTTTTTCCTCTTTCCGGTTACCTGCAGCAAATATCTTAACAACCTCTTCTTCATTTGGCTTCCCATACCTTATTCATCACCCTCTTGATTTGATGCCTCATCCAGCGCAAAGGATAAACACTCTGCCAAAAAGCAACATAGCATTGGTACCCTGTATCCGTTACCGTAAAGTGCTTCTTTTTCCGGTAGATTTCTGTTACTACACCCAGTACCCATTCTTTTGGCACACATTCCAGACCAAACCGGTTATCACCACGTGTATAATAAAATTTTTCATCTTTTTTTATCACCCGATGCATCACAAATTGTCCGTTCGGGCGTTTATATATCGGTAAATCATTCTTCTTTAATTCTTCTTTAATTCTTCTTCCACCCTGCGAATCACTACCCGTGTACTTCTGCTGTAAAGCAAAGGCTCCATGCTGTTGCCAAGGGTCGTGGTCACCACCGGTTTCCCCGACGCAAGCTCCCTCTCTAAGGGAGACTGTTTTCTTGTTTTATCCGCATTCATGAAATAGGCTCTCCTGCTAAAATCGTTTTCTCCGAAACGACAGATTAAAAATTCCACGGGGTCTCCGCCCGTGGAATTTTCGTCGATAGACATTCTTACCAAAGAACATGATCCGGCATAATTGGTATGTCACCACTCGTCTGAATAATATCCTCACACGCAAAGGTAATAATTTCTGTTTTTGCTTCTTCGTATGTCTCTTTGTTTGCTTCCATATTCACTTTTTCTCTCCTCTTTACTGTGCTCTTACGTAATTCTTCGCTGCCTGACCAAACTCATACATTTCCGTCAGTACATTTCTTAGCGTGTCGCTCTGTGCAGATGCCAAGATTTTATTTATATAAGTACCGATGCTGTAAGTTAATACCTGCGTCTGCTGCACTCCATTCTTGAAGAAAGACGCTGTTAACGGAGTATCATACTGAGTGGCATTGATTTTATCAAACGTTTGTCCGGACTCAGCCGTTCCCGTTACTACCTCATCATAGCGATAATAAGTCGTCTCAGAAGCCTTCGCAACATTCGTGTTGTCCCTTGTCAACACCAAAAGCATGCCTAAAAAGCCGACTAACATTTTTATCCTACGCATGATTTTCCCTCCTTTTTTTTAGTAAGAATCACGGTATATGTAACACCTTTTTTACTATACCACTTATGATTTCATAAGTATTGTGCTTCCAGCATAATTTTGCAAAAAAAAGAACGTGCATGATTTACACGTTCCTTCAAAATTATCAAGACTCTTTTCAATTTCCCGCATTTTTCTACCACTCATACGGTGTTCCCTGATATACGTAGTAATTCAACCAGTTACTATAG
>CAZCON010000041.1:0-9146 GCA_964500085.1 uncultured Lachnospiraceae bacterium | reverse complement strand
GCCTTACAGGCACGTTAAAAATCGATTACACCATACATAACACCATGATCCGTAATGGCAAGGCTATCCATGCCCAGCTTCTTCGCATGGGCAACAATTTCCTTAATTTTGGACGAGCCGTCCAAAAGGCTATATTCGGTATGTACATGTAAATGCGTAAACTCCATGTCTGCTCCTTTCCCTAACAAAGCTCTCAAAAAGGAAAAAGCCGTAAAGATACGCAACCGCATCTTTACGGCAATTCGTTTTCTTTAATTTGCACTCAGGTATTTTTCAATCTCTGCAATGGCATTTTCTTCATCTGCACCGTCTGCATTCACTACCACATTTTCTCCTGCTACAAGACCAAGCGTCATCATGCCCATAATGCTCTTTGCATTCACTGTTTTATTTCCGCTTTCAATGTAAATCCTGCTGTCATATCGACTTGCCACCTGCACCAGCAGCGCAACCGGTCTTGCTTCCAAACCGGACGGGATACTAATTGTGATACTTTTAGAAATCATTTTTAAATCCTCCTTTAAAACTATCCTCGCAAACGTTCTGCATATTCGCTGATTTTCTTCAGCCGGTGATTGACACCGGACTTTCCGAGTTTTGGACTTAGCAGCTCCCCAAGCTCAATCAGTGACGCTTCCGGATATTCCAGCCGCAGTCTCGCCACCTCTTCCAGATTTTCAGATAATGCCTGCAGTCCTACGCTGTCACGAATCAGTACAATATCCTCGTACTGCTTTCTGGCTGCGTTTACAGTCTTACTGAGATTTGCCGTCTCGCAATTCACCTGTCGATTTACGGAATTTCGCACATCCTTTACAATCCGCACATTTTCAAACTGCATCAGCGCCACATGTGCCTCCATAATATTCAACAGCTCTGCCACCTGTGCTCCCTCTTTTACATAAACCACATAATAGCTCTTCCGTACAATCAGCTTTGCATCTACCTCAAAGGAACGAATCAGTGCAACTAACTGCTCTGCACGCCTTTCCTCCGGCACACTGATTTCGAAATGATAGGATTTCTGTGGGTTACTCACCGAGCCGGAGGCTAAAAACGCCCCTCGCAAAAAAGCCCGCTTACAGCATGTATGTACCGTTACCATACCATCTGCCGCAAGCTGCCCGTCCGTTCCGGAGGCTTTTAGCTTCAGTAACTCCAGCACCTGCTTCACAGCAGTATCCCCGCATATTTCAATCTGGTACTGGGCCGGCTTCTGCTTTCCCTTGGCCGTTCTTACCGAAACCATCGGTCTCAGAGCGCACAGTCGTTGAAACAGCAGATCGCACTTTCGTGCCACATATCCACTTTCCGTTTGTAATTTTATATGAAAATGTCCACTTTTGTCAATATCTATTTTCCCGCTTTCTGCCATAAGTGCGGAAAGCTCTGCAATTTTACAGTGCCGCGCCTGTGGAATCACACGAAACAGCTCCTGTTTTACCTCCATTGAAAATGACATAGCTTCCTCCAAACCGTACAGGACTAAAACTCTCCTAACAGCTTTATTTCCGGCTCCAGCCGCACGCCGCTGTTTTCCTCCACGGTCCTTATTGTATGCTGCATCACGGCATAAATATCCGCCGATGAAGCATTTCCTTTATTTACTACAAAGCCGCAGTGCTTTTCCGAAACTGCTGCCCCACCAATCTGATACCCCGCAAGTCCTGCCTCCATAATCAGCTTTCCTGCAAAGTTTCCCTTCGGTCGTTTAAATGTAGAACCTGCACTTGGATATTCCAACGGCTGCTTTTCCTTTCGTTTTCGGTTTAACAGCTCAATGTTTGACATAATGTAAAGCTTCGAACCGACCGGAAACGAAAACCATGCTCTCGTAACAATCCCTTTTTGCTCTGATAAAATACTGTGCCGATAGGAAAGCTTTAGCTCCTCTGCCGTCAAAAGCTTTACCTCTCCTTCCTCCGTCACAAGCTCTGCCCCGGTAATCCGATCCTTAATCTCTCCTCCGTAGGCGCCTGCATTCATCGCAACCGCACCGCCAACGCTTCCCGGAATCCCTGCCGCAAACTCAAAGCCCGTAAAGCCTTTTTTGGCAAGCTTCATGGCAAACGCAGACAACAGCATACCGCCACCTGCTTCTGCCACGGCTTCTCCGTGAAGCATATCCTCCTGAATCCGGCATTCTGCAAGTGCTCCGCCAGGATGCAGCACCACGCCCCTGATACCACGATCCGAAACCAGCACATTACTACCGTTTCCAAGTACCTCCCATTTTTTTTCAAAACGATTACAAAGGCGTACCGTTTCCTGTAATTCCTCTGTTGTGTTTACCGTTACAAACACCTCCGCCGGTCCTCCGGTCCGAAAGGTGGTATGACGGCTCATCGGTTCATTCCGCAATACGCGTTTTTCCTCAGGAAGTAACGCACAAAGTGCTTCGTAAAACTTCTCCAATCAATCAACCCCTTTATTTTTTCACCCGGTCCAAAATCAATTTTGCACAACCGTAAATACCGGCATCGTTTCCAAGCGTTGCCAGGCGAAATTCCTTTCCTGCCAGTGCTTTCATAATTCCTTTGTTATAATGCCGTTCAATCGTCTCCGTTAAAATACCTCCTGCTCTTGATACACCGCCGCCAATCACAAACACTTCAGGGTCTACCACTGCTGCCACATGGGAAAGCGCCCTTGCCAGCACCTCTCCCAGCTCATCCGCCAACCGTAATGCAAACGCATCCCCCGCCTTTGCCGCATCGAAAATATCCTTTGCCGTCAGGCTTTCCTTTGCACGAAGCACAGAAGCAGTTGTCTCCTCTTCCATATGCTTTTTCGCCATACGGACAATTCCGGTCGCAGAGGCGTACTGTTCCAGATGACCATAGCCGCCGCAGCCGCACCGTTCTGTTTCCTCCGGATGCATAATCATGTGACCAAGCTCGCCTCCTGCCCCAAACGCACCGGCTACTATTTTTCCTTCCACAATCACTCCGCCTCCGACACCGGTACCAAGCGTTACGAGTACCATATTCTTCACGCCCTTACCGCCGCCCTGCCACATTTCACCAAGTGCTGCCACATTGGCATCGTTTGCCGCTACCGCCGGCAGACCCGTCAGTTCCGAAAGGACCTGGTTTACCTGCATATCTCTCCACTTCAGATTCGGGCAGTGCGACACAAAGCCGTCCTCCCGCACCGGTCCGGGTACTCCGAGCCCTACTCCGAGCACCTGCTCCTTTGTCATTTTCTTTTCCCTGCATTTTGTAAGAATGGTGTCCGCAATTTCAGCCGGCACATGCTTTCCTTCCTCCGCACGGTTCGTCGGTATTTCCCATTTTTCCCTTAACGTGCCGTCCTCTGCAAACAGACCGCATTTAATGGCTGTGCCGCCAATATCAATTCCAAAAACGAAACGCTCCATGGTTCGCCCCTCTTTCCAATCTCTACTCATTATTTTTCATTAAATTGCTGGTTACGCGGTTGTAAAGCTCCTGCGCCGCATTGTAGCCCATCTTCTTCTGACGGTAATTTACCGCAGCAGACTCGCAGATAATCGCAAGGTTACGTCCCGGCCGAATCGGAATGGAATGACACACTACTTTATTCCCAAGGAATTCCATATATTCCTCCTCCAAGCCGAAGCGGTCATATTCTCTGTCTCTGTTCCACTCCTCCAGCTTGATTACCAAATCTATGGACTGTGTATTCTTCACGCTTTCTACTCCAAACAGCGTCTTCACATTGATGATACCGATGCCGCGGAGTTCAATAAAATGTCTTGTAATGTCAGGTGCCGTTCCGATTAAGGTTTCATCACTTACCTTCTTAATTTCCACCACGTCGTCGGACACAAGACGGTGACCGCGCTTAATTAACTCCAGTGCAGCCTCGCTTTTACCAATGCCGCTTTCTCCCATAATAAGAATACCCTCTCCATAAACATCCACAAGTACGCCGTGAATGGAAATGCTTGGTGCAAGCTCTACCTTCAGCCAGCGGATAATCTCTGCCATAAAGGATGATGTGGATGCCTTAGAACGAAATAGCGGCACCCCTTCCTCGATTGCAATTTTACACATTTCCTCCGGGATCTCAATGCCACGGCAGAACACGATACAAGGCACCTTAAAGCCCAGTAAGCGTTTCATGATTTTAAGGCTTTCTTCCTTCCCCAGCTTTTCCATGTAGGCATGCTCAACATTTCCGATAATCTGTACACGCTCTGCATCAAAATAATCATAAAAGCCGGCAAGCTGGAGCGCCGGACGGTTGACATCCGGATGCGTAATCAGAATATGCTCAATATCCAGCTCCGGAGTACAATTTTCAAGCTGCATTTTTTCCACTACTTTTTTTAGTTCGACCGAATACATAATTTTCCTCTTTTCTGCACGCTTTAAGGCGCTGTAGCTTAAGCCCCGGTGCCATCTATTTTTTCTGCTTTCTCGCAGCCATTCCGCTCTTTCTTATCATAACACACTTTTTCCGAATGTACAACTTGTACCGGAACATCTGCCTTCACATTTTTTCCTGTTTTATCAAGGGTTGCCAGCAAAATGGCCGCAAACATAAGCATACTTCCTGTCAGCTCCCTTGCTGAAAGCACCTGTCCCAAAATCACAAAGCCGCCTAATGCCGCAAATACTGATTCCAGACTCATCAGCAGAGAGGCTACTGTAGGGTCGGTATCCCTTTGCGCCACGATTTGCAGCGTATAGCCGATTCCGCTGGAAAACACACCTGCATACACAAGCGGAAGCCATGCGTCAAGCACTCCGGACAGCTCCACCTGCTCTGTCAGAAGCATTCCTGCCGTACTGAGTACCCCGCAGACAAAAAACTGAATACAGGACATCGCCACTCCATCGGTCTTTGGTGAAAAGCTGTCTACCACCAGAATATGTCCCGTAAATGCTACCGCGCAGAGAATCAGATAAATATCTCCTCTTGCAATGGAAAAGCCGCCACTGATGCAAAGAAGATACATCCCAGTCAGTGCGACTGCAACTGCAAGCCACACCTTCCCTGCAACCCTTTTCCCGCGAAATGCCCCGCACAGCGGAACCAATACGATGTACAGTGCCGTAATAAACCCTGCTTTTCCGGATTCCGGCGAATACTGAATTCCTATCTGCTGCAGGATAGATGCGGTAAACAGCATCGCACCGCAGCAGATACCACCAAATAACAGGGTTTTCCGCGAATACATCATGTGCTCCTGTTTCTGCTGTTTTTCCAGCCGTTTCCTCACTCCCATAAATATCAGCAGTGCAATTCCTCCCAGATAAGAACGAATTCCAAGAAAGGTAAATGGTCCTACATATTTCATACCTTCGCTTTGTGCTGCAAAGGCAAAGCCCCAAATCAGTGCCGTCAACAGCAGCAAAAAATTACCACGTATCCGTTTTGTCATCTTTTGTTCCTCTCTTCTATTCTTTTTAGCAGATTCTTTGCTGCCCAGCCGTCTCTCACATATCATCCAAAGCCCCGTCTGCCAGTTTCAGCAAACCATACGCAAAATGCTGTACCGAAAACTACCTCCACGCCCTTATTTTTTGCAGGGGCGCGCAGAAAGCCGCTGCCAGTATGATTTTTACAAAATCGAACGGCAAAAACGGAAGCACGCATTGCGTCACTGCCTCAGAAAACGGAACGCCCTCCGCATACACTCCCAAAAACCAGAGTGTACCAAACAGGTACAATACCAAAGTTCCGCTCAGCATCCCGAAAATGAAACATCGTCTTCCTTTTTTCCCGGCTCCGCCAGCCTCCGTCCACACCCCTACCAGAAAGGCACACGGAAGATACCCCAGCAAATAGCCGCCGGTCGGTCCGAACAAAACGCCTGCTCCTGCTGTATATCCGGAAAATACCGGAAGTCCAAGGAAACCGATTGCCAGATAAAGCAGTACCGATGCACAGCTCATACGCGGTCCCAGCAGCAGCCCCGTAAGATAAAGCAGCAATGTACCAAAGGTCAGACCTACAGGGCTGACCGGAAGGATAAGCGTCATCGGCGCTGCCGCACATAGCAGTGCTGTCATCAGTGCTGTCCTTGTCAGCTCCGCCGGCAGTACACCTTTTTTTCTCTTGTTTTTCTCTTTTCCGGCAGCTTTTCCCTTTTCTGTCTGCTCCCTTAATTTGTCCGACATGCTTTCACTTCCTTGATTCTTATGCTGACCTCACCGCTGGAAAGCGTTTCCGTTCCCCTGTCACCCGCAACAATCAGATGTCCCTCCATATCAATGTCCTGAACCCATGCCGCATAACCGCCTTCTGCGGAGCATACCGTCACTTCTTTCCCTAACAGAACCGAGCGTTCCTTATACTCCTTCATATATGCAGCCGTTCCAAGTGTTTCATACAGTATGGAGAATTCATTCCATACTGCTCCTATCAGCCTGTTTTTGGAAAGCATTTTGTCCGTAAACTCCTCCAGACAGCCTGCAATCTCCCGCAGCTCCTCCGGTATCTGCTGCTGTCCCACATTCATCCCAATGCCGAGAATCACATATTCTGGCATACCGCTTTCAAAATCAACTCCTGCCTCGGTCAATATTCCGCATACCTTTTTTCCAGCCACATAAATATCGTTTACCCATTTGATTCCTGCCGACACGCCGGCTTCCTTTTCTATCGCACGTGCAACTGCAACCGCCGCACAGGTCGTAATCAGCACGGCACGCTCCATCGGTAGTCGAGGGCGCAGCACTGCACTCATATAAATACCGCCCTCCGGTGAAAAAAAACTTCTTCCAAGTCTTCCCTTTCCCATCCTCTGCTTTTTTGCCACAAGCAGCGTTCCTTCCGGTGCTCCCTGCATTGCAAGCGACTTTGCAATCTGGTTTGTGGAGTCAGTTTCAGGCAGCACCGTTACTGAAGTAATCAGATTTTTTTGCGTGAGTGCCCCGTAAATCTCCTCTTCATTTATTCCCGATGCCTCTCCTAACAGGCAATAGCCCCGGTTCGTCACTGCGTCTATTATATGCCCTTCCTCCCGTAATGCGGCAACCGCCTTCCAGACGGCATTTCGGGAAACCCCAAGCGTCTCTGCCAATTCCTCGCCGGAGCAATAGGCTTCTCTGTTGTTCCGAAGCATCACAAAAATTTTCTGCTTTACCGTCATCTCCTGTCCTCCTCCTATTTTTCTTCTTCAGATTAGCATATTGTTTTTTAATTGTCAACCTTTTTCGCCTTTCAGGTGACAATTTTACTTTTTCTTGCCAAGCGGCAAGAAAACAGCTATACTGTAGGAAAAGGAGGACTTTGCTATGGGTTTATTCAGCGAAATTTTTGGTATGCCTCAGGCAGCACAAAAAACATCTGCTTCCGGTGCAAAACGTTCCCTGCCTGTATCTGAAAAAGATACCATTACCTTCACTAAAGGGGAAGTAGTAAAAGGCGAGGTAACGGATTTACGCAGCAACGAGGTAACTATCCGTCTGGAGGACGGTAAAACGCTGCATGCCAGATTAAGCAGTGCAATGGAGCTTTCCATCGGTCAAAAGGCGGAATTTTTTGTACAGGAAACAAACGATGCCCTGATTACCCTGAAGCTTCTTTCCGACGGTGACACCTCCTTTACTGAAGCTGCCATTGATCAGGCACTGGAAGCGTCCGGCTTTCCAAAATCCTCCAACGCTGTTGCCATTGTCCGTTCCCTTTTAAATGCCGGGCTTCCTGCGAATAAGGAAATGATTCAAAAAATGCTGCAGCACTCTGCAGCGAATAAAGAGGTTGAGCTTTCTACTCTAACCGCATTACTAAAAAACAATCTTCCGGTAACAAAGGAAAACGCCACCCAGCTGCAGGCTTACCGCAATTTCGAACACCGTCTTGTCGGACAAGCCGCTACACTTACCGCTTCTCTGGGAGATGCCTTCCGTTCCGAGGAGACTCCCCCGGAGTTTACCAGAGCACTGTTATCCCACTTTTTCAGTGACAACACTCAAAGTTCTTCCTATTCTTCCGGTTCTGCTCTCGCAGCGCCGATGGAGGATACGCTTTCTGCCGTTTTTTCCGGTCCTGCCGCAGCGCACACCCCTGCGGACATCAAGGATACGCTTCGGGATAGTGTTCCTTCGTCCCATACACCAACAACTGAAAACACTTCTCCGCCTATTGTGGATGCGCCTGTTTCCGCACAAGCGGAAACCTCTTCTGCTGCCTTAAAGGAAACTACTCTGTCTGTTTCTAAGGAATACACACCGCTTCATGCTCTTCTCACCGAAGACGAATACAGGCAGCTGGGGGAAGTTTTTGCAAAGCTCCCTCCGGAATTTAGCGAAATTGATTTGTTAAATCGTGATTATACAAATAATACACTTGCCGCCAATCAGCTTTTTTCGGTCTTTTCCAAGCAGGCAGAGGCTTCTGCCGCAGTCAACACCCTGCTGACCAAAAACAGACTTCTTTCCTCTCTGCTGGAGCAGACCCTGCTAGAGCGTTTTGTTCTTACTCCGGAAGATTTGGCAAAGGAAGATGGCGTAAAAAAGTTTTATGAGCATATTTCAGAGGATTTATCTCTTCTGACCGACTTGGCAGGTGCCGCTTCAAAAGAATCCGGTGCCCTGAAAAAAACTGCCGATACCGGCGCAAAGATGCAGGATAATCTCCGGTTTATGAACACCCTAAATCAGCTGTTTCCTTATGTACAGCTTCCCCTTCGGCTGACCGAGCAGCTTACCCACGGCGAGCTTTACGTATACACAAAAAAGAAGGATTTGTCTGACCGTACCAGAGAGGTCAGTATTCTGCTGCATCTGGACATGGATTTTCTTGGTCCTACCGATGTCCATCTGACTCTTCTGCAGCAAAATGTTGCCGCAAAATTTTACCTGACCGAGAAAACGGCACAAGCTCTGGTAACAGAAGATCTTCCGCTTCTTACAGCAGCTCTGCAGAAAAAGGGCTATACCTTAAACGCACAGGTTATGCAACGCGAAAAGGAACCGGATATCGTAAACGATTTTATGGAGGGCGGTGAAGCCGTTTCCATGAAGCGCTTCCGCTTTGACATCCGTGCCTGATACCCGTTTTCCCGCTTCCGTCTCCTTTATTCCTTTGAAAGCACCGTTGCCAGCACCTTTGCAAAGGGTTCCATTGCTGCCTGTGCCTCTGCTACAGTATTTTTATGTGTGCCAAGCTCCACCAGAATGTACTTTTCTTTCAAATGCATATTGTAACGG
>CAZCON010000040.1:0-9260 GCA_964500085.1 uncultured Lachnospiraceae bacterium | reverse complement strand
TGATTCTGCTCACGGTCATTCTGCGAATGTGCTTCGTTGTGTGGAGATGGTACACGGCGCATATCCGGAGCTTCAGATTATTGCAGGCAATGTGGCGACCGGAGAGGCAACAGAGGCTTTGATTAAGGCTGGTGCAGACTGTGTAAAGGTTGGTATCGGACCGGGCTCCATTTGTACCACGCGTGTGGTTGCCGGTATTGGTGTACCTCAGGTAACTGCAATCATGAATGCGTATGAAGCAGCGAAAAAATATGATATTCCGATTATTGCGGATGGCGGTATCAAGTATTCCGGAGATTTGACAAAGGCGATTGCAGCAGGTGCCAATGTTTGTATGATGGGCAGTATCTTTGCAGGCTGTGATGAAAGTCCGGGAACCTTTGAGCTTTATCAGGGACGTAAGTATAAGGTATACCGTGGTATGGGTT
The DNA here is from genome assembly GCA_964500085.1 of uncultured Lachnospiraceae bacterium. Classification (GTDB taxonomy): domain Bacteria; phylum Bacillota; class Clostridia; order Lachnospirales; family Lachnospiraceae; genus SIG307. The sequence continues at coordinate 8,832 of CAZCON010000040.1, read as the reverse complement.
CCATTGCCGCAATGGAAAACGGCAGTAAGGACCGTTACTTCCAGGCTGACGCAAAGAAGCTGGTTCCGGAAGGCGTAGAGGGACGTGTGGCGTACAAGGGTCTTGCAGAGGATACGGTATTCCAGTTACTGGGCGGTCTTCGCTCCGGTATGGGCTACTGCGGCGCAAAGGACATTGAAACCTTAAAGCAGACCGGACGGTTTGTGAAGATTTCCGCAGCGTCCTTAAAGGAAAGCCATCCGCATGATATCCATATTACAAAGGAAGCCCCGAACTATAGCATTGATGATAAGTAGGCCGGAGCTGTAGAAAATACAGGAAATTCCGTCTGAGGATTTTGTGGGATTGTAAATACGCAAAATCCTCTTTTTCTTTCACATATTTTTCACAAAAACAACAAGAAGTTTTCGTGATTGTGTGGTACAATGGGAGGTATTAGGGAGGACACGAGAAAAAGGAGGTAACCGGAAGTGATTGAAGCCATTGGACTGGTGAAGAAATACGGCAATCATGTTGCAGTAGATCACTTGAATTTTACAGTAGAAAAGGGACAGATTTTGGGTTTTCTGGGACCGAACGGAGCCGGAAAGTCTACGACAATGAATATGCTGACGGGGTACATATCAGCGACCGAGGGAACCATTCTGGTGAACGGCTATGATATGATGGAGGAGCCGGAGCTGGCGAAGAGGAGCATAGGCTATCTTCCGGAACAGCCGCCGGTGTATCCGGACATGACAGTAACGGAATATCTTCGTTTTGTTACAGAGCTAAAGAAAGTGCCGAGAGCAGAACGCGCGGCAGAGCTGGAACGGGTGATTGAAAAAACACAGCTGGATGCAATGCGAAATCGTCTGATTAAGCATTTGTCCAAGGGATATCGTCAGCGGGTAGGCATTGCACAGGCGTTAGTAGGAAATCCGGAGGTCATTATTTTGGATGAGCCGACCGTTGGACTTGACCCGGCGCAGATTATCGAAATCAGAGAGCTGATGAAAGAGCTTGCACAGGAGCATACGGTATTGCTCAGCTCCCATATTATGCAGGAAATCAGTGCGGTATGTGATCATATTATGATTATCAGCCACGGAAAATTGATGCTTTCCGGCACTCCGGAGGAGCTTCGGGCAAGGGTAGAGGACGGAGAGCAGCTTGGTCTTGTGGTCGAGGGAGAAAAGGAGGCTTTGGAACAGGTATTAGACGGCATCTCCGGCATTACGAAAACTGACTGGGCAGTGCCGCCGATGGAAAACTGTGTGGCGGTTACCATTCGGAGTACCGGAGATATACGTAGGGAACTGTTCTTTGCGTTGGCGAAGGCAGAGCTTCCGATTATGCAGCTGGAGCGCAGGGTGAAAACCTTAGAGGACATTTTCTTAGAGGCGACTTCGGACACGGAAGTGGCAGAAATGGATTTCGGAAAAGCAGAAGAAAAGGAAGAAAAGGAGGGAGAAAACAATGTTGGCGATTTATAAAAAAGAATTGCGGGCGTATTTCAATTCAGTGCTTGGGTGGCTGTTTGTCGCATTTTTTCTTGCCTTTGTAGGCCTTTATGTCTTTTTATATAATTTGCTGGAGGGCTATGCATTTATTGGCTATGCCTTATCTAGTGTTACATTGATTTTTGCGCTTTTGGTACCGATGGTTACCATGCGGATTATGGCAGAGGAAAACCGCCAGAAAACAGATCAGCTGCTGCTTACGGCGCCGGTTTCGCTATGGAAGATTGTGTTTGGAAAGTATTTTGCACTGGTTTCACTGGTAGGAATCGCCATGCTGATTATCTGCCTGTATCCGTTAATTCTGTCACAGTTTGGCGTTGTTAATTTTGCAATGTCCTACGGGGCAATTTTTGGATTCTTTATGATTGCCTGCGCTTATATGGCGATTGGACTGTTTATTTCAAGTCTTACGGAATCACAGGCTTTTGCAGCGGTAATGACGTTTATTGTTGTGCTGCTGACCTGCCTTGCTGACGGAATTGCCGGGTTGATTCCGACAACGACAAAAGCGGCATGGATTACCTATTCCGTGCTTTGGACGCTGGTTGTCATCTGGTTGTGGCGCGTGTTGAAGAATGCCACGGTGGCAGCGGTTATTTTTGCAGTCGGAGAATGTATTCTGACCCTGATTTACCGTTTTGATGCGACTTTATTTGAGGGAACGATACCGAAGGTATTTGGAACAGTGTCGCTGATATCCGTGTATGATGAAATGGTGGATGGTGTGTTTGAGCTGAGGATGCCTGTTTATTATGCCAGCATTGCCTTTGTATTTTGTTTCCTGACGTATCAGACCATACGCAAGAGACGGTATAGTTAAGGAGGATAAGAGATGGAAAAGCAGAATAAAAAGGGAACAAACGCGTTACAGGAAAAGGTCAGTGCTTCCTTTCGCAGCAAGGGCTTCCGTTCCGGTATTTATGCAACGGTAGTCAGTGTGCTGGTAATTGCAGCAGTGATTGTGGGAAATCTGATTATATCCTCACTGAATATTCGTAAGGATATGACAACAGACGGCCGGTATTCCCTTACGGAAGAGACAAAGGAATTGCTGGAGGGAGTAGAGGATAAGATTACATTCTACTATCTGACAAAGGACGGAGCATCAGTTTCCTGGTTTGACACATTTTTTAAGCTGTATGAGAAAGAGTGTAAAAATATTAAATTTGAAACGGTAGATTTGGTATTGTCCCCGAAGTTTGCGGAGCAGTATACGGATGAGTCCGTAATGCAGTACAGTCTGATTGCAGTAAATGAAACAAATCAGAAAAGTAAGTATATTTCTTATGAGGATATGCTGCTGACGCAGCTGACCGTTGACTACAGCTACCAGATGTCGGAGGAAGTAGTCGGTCTTGACGTGGAGGGACAGCTGAATGCGGCAATTATGTATGTTACCAGTGATGAACAGACGAATTTATACGCAGTAACAGGTCACGGAGAAATTGCGCTTGGTACGGAAGGAAAAAATCTTCTTCGAAAGGCGAATATCAATTATAGTACGTTGGAGACTATGACGGCAGAAGCGGTTCCGGAGGATTGTGATGTGCTGTATATTGCAGTGCCGGAAACGGATTACACGGAAACGGAAGCAGAGCTGATAGAAGCCTATATTCAAAGAGGCGGAGATTTACTGGTTACTGTAATTTATCAGGAAGGAATGGATAATTTTAATCGCATTCTGGAAACATATGGTATTGCAGTGGAGAACGGAGTAATTTTAGAGGGAGATTCCAGCCGTTATGTTGCCGGGTATGCCTATGCTTTATTACCGAAGATTTCAACGGAACATGAGCTGATGCAAAAGTTTATGGGAACAGAATATATCCCGATGCAATCCTCGCATGCGCTGTCGGTAACAAAAGAGGATTCTTCACTGGAGACAACGGTGTTGCTTTCTACCTCTGCAAAGGCATATGCGAAGAGGGTAGAGGGCGGTTATGTAAACTCTATGTCCAAGGAGGATGGAGATGCAGAGGGGCCGTTTTACATTGGCGTTTATGTGAAAAATACAGAGTATGATTCCGAGGCTGCAGTTTTTTCCAGCGGACTGGTTTTTTATGATGATTATCTTGGAATGAACAGCTATGCAAACGCCAGTATGCTGACCTCGGCAGTGAATTATATGGCAGAAACGGAAATGGTTTCCACAGTGCGAACAATCTCATTTGATTCGGAGGAAATGCTGGTAGTGACAAATGCAGAAGCAAATACGATTGCAATTTTGTTTGTGATTGTCCTTCCGGTGGCATTGATTCTTGCAGGCATTGTCGTAATGCTTCGCAGAAAGAATAGATAGGCAGGAGGAGCTATGGACGCAAGAGAAGAGAGAGAACTGCGCTTAAAGCGTTTGAAACGGAAAAGAGCAATCTGCGTATCGGTGCTTGCTGTATGTTTGCTTTGTCTTGGCGGAGGCTACGCAGCCCTGCGGCAGTATCAGGCGAAGGAAGCAGCAAGAAAGGCAGAGGAAGAGGCTGCGAAAAATGCGACAGAAAGCTATAAGGTTACTACCTTTACTTATTATGATGTTGCGGAATTTGAGTATACGAATGCGGAAGCCTCTTATCATTTTGTGAGAAATGATGGGGATTCCGATGTGGTCTGGATTCGAAAGGGACAGGAGGATTTTCCCATTAATCTGGAAAAGGTGGCAGAGGTCATTTGTACACCGTGTAATTTATCTGCAACAGCAAAGGTAGAGACGGAGGGAGCTGCGTTAGAGGATTATGGTCTGGATGAGCCGGAGATTACAGTCAGGGTGACATTGGCAGATGGAACGGTTTCTTCGTTTCGGCTTGGAAATGCGGCTCCGTATGATGCCGGATATTATATGCTGCAGGAAGAAACCGGAGATATTTGGATTGTAGAAAGCTGGGTGTATAAAGCTCTGTCAACCTCCGAAATGAAGCTGGTACAGGCAGAAACCTTTCCGGAAACCAGTGTGGAAAATATCATGGAGGTAACGGTTGCCGTGCGCGGAGAGGATACGATATCCTACTTACCGCAGATTGAAGCGGATGATACGGTAACCTTCCCGGCTATTTTTCAGAGCTGTGAGAAGTTTATCGCAACGACGGTACAGGAGTATGACTGTCAGGACTTTTCCGAGTACGGACTGGAGAATCCGTATGTAACGGTTACGGTGTATTATATGGAAAGCACTGTGGATGAGGACGGCACTGTTTCAGATGCAAAGCTTTGCACCATGACAGCAGAAATTGGTGACCTTACGGTAAGTGATAATTATTATGTCAGAATTAACGGTAGTCCTTATGTTTACATTATGACGGCAGCAAATGCCAGAAAGTATATTCCGGAATAGGAAGGGCAGAGGATACAATAGGAGTTTTAAGTCAGAAAAGGCGCACGGTGATATTGTGCGCCTTTTTTGAACCGCTGTATCAAGGAGCGTGTCCTGCTTGGCTGCAAAGGTCTGGCAAACGGCAGATGCCTTTGCAGGATATACAGACGGCAGCAGGACTTAGTATCCAAGCTCCTCACCGACTAAAAGCACCTTGATTCTGCCCGGAATTCTGGATTTGCGGGTAACAACGAACTGACAGCACATACTGTCTGCTGCGTAGCAGTCGTGGCAGCGCCCGTATTTGGCGCATGGCGTTTTGGTGCCGAGACGCACTCCGTTCGGCGGTGCCGCTACGTTGCGTACACGGTCAAAGGCGGATTTTACGTCAAGGGCGATTTTATTCATGCCGGCGATTACAATGACATTTTTCGGACCGGTGATAAGACAGGCTACGCGGTTGCCGTTGCCGTCAATATTTACCAGTTCGCCGTCTAACGTAATGGCATTGCTGCTCATGAAGTAATAATCAGCCAGTACGGTCTTTGCATAAAGCTCACGCTGCTCCTCCGGCGTTTTCGCAGCGGTACGGTCAATGAAGGTACAGTCGGTCTTTTTCAGGGCATCAAACAGTCCGATTTCCGTACAGGTGACAGAACCGCCCCAGGCAACGGTGCAGCCAGGTGTTAAAAAGCGGAGCGCAGTAGAAAGCGCTTCTTTCCTGTCCTGACAGTAGTAGCCCTCGATGCCGCGACGGTTAAATGCCTCAATCAGTCCCTCGGCGAGGTTTTCATAGGTTTGCTGTTTTGGTGTAGCCATAACAAAATCCCCTTTCCTTTGGTGTGAATGTGAAATCCTTTTTGTCCTTGCTATTAGTTTACCTCACCTATGTCGGAAGTGCAATGATATTTTCGGGTAAAAATCAACGTTGCAATGTGTGTGGAAAATTGGTAAAATAATAAGAAGAATAAATACACAAGGAGGACAAAGGATTGAAGAATACGGTAGTAAGGGTTTTACTTGTGGTGACGATAATTAGTGCCGGTGTCCTGTGTGTGCTTTTATATTTGGCAGCAGGGAAGGAAAAAAGTGAAGGAGCGAAGTCAAGGCTGGAGGAATATCAGGAGCAGTATGAGAATAGTAACACGGATTCCAGAACGCTGGCACCGGACATATACTACGATTTTTCGAAGCTGGAAGATGAAAAAATGCGTTATGATACGACACGTCATACGGAGGTATATGAACGGATTGAGGCACTAAAGAGAAATGAGGAATATACGGAGAATGCGCCGCTTGTTATCTGGAATCCGTATGGGGTAAATACGCTTTCTCTTTATATTTATTTTAAAACAGAGCACCCGATGCAGATGAATTATCGTATCAGCCCGCAAACAGGGGAAATTCCGACCTTTTCGGCAATTCCGGCAGGTGGCGCTGAATATCAGACAGAGCATGAGTATCTGCTGATAGGTCTTGCAGCCGGGCAGAGTAACCGCGTGACGCTTACCCTGCAGGATCAAAAGGGAAACAGCTGTGTACGAATCTTCTGGGTGAATGTGGAGCAGCTTTTCGGAACGGCAGGTAGGAAGCTGGATGTACGGAAGAGTACAAGCACGGCACGGTTGTCCGATGGGTTGTTTGCACATCTGGGAAATGAAAATGGTCAGAACGAGGCAGTGCTTTTATATGATAATGACGGCGTGCTTCGTGGAGAGCTTCCGATTCTTTCCGGCGGCTGTAAAAGACTGCTATTTTTTGAAAACCGGATGTATTATAATGTTTCAGATACAGAAATTGCGGCAGTTAACCGGTTTGGCAGGGCAGAACGGGTTTACCGGCTGGAGGGCTATACTCTGGGACATGATTATTGTCTGGATGAGGAGCAGAAAAAGCTTCTGGTGCTGGCAAGCAAATCAGGGGAGGGCGAGAATGCCAAAGGAGTAAATGACCGTGTGCTTTCGGTAGATTTGATTTCCGGTGAGGTGAAGGAAGTGCTGGATATGGGAGTGTTGCTAAAGGAGTACAAGGAGGCATGTCAGCCCAATGAAGAGGGGGTACTGGAATGGCTGAATTTAAATTCCATACAGCGACTGGAAAAGGGGATTTTATTAGGCGCAAGAGAAGCCTCAGCCGTTTTCAAGGTGACGGATATTTACGGAGTACCTATGCTGGAGTATATCATAGGAGATTCCGTGTTGTTTGCGGGAACCGGGTATGAAGGGCTGCTGCTTACGAAGGAGGGGACGTTTGAATCCTTTTTTGGCGCGAATGCGGTTACCTGTGTAAAGGAAGAAAAAATGTCCTCCAATCTGTATACGCTGTATTTGTATGATAATCATATCGGTGGCACGGAAAGCCGACCGGAGCTGGATTATTCGACAGCGGGTAAGGAACTTGGAAGTTCCCTGAAAAAGGGAACCAGTTCGTATTTCAGGAGCTTTCTGGTAAATGAACTGGAGGGGACCTGGCAGGAGCAGGAAACGCTGGAGCTGGACTATTCCGGCTATGCGGGAAATGCACAGGTTATGGAAAACGGGAATTTGCTTACGGTAACGGCAGGACGTTTTGCTTATAATGAATACGACAGTGAGCGGAAGCTGATCCGAACCTATATCAGTGCAGGAAAAGAGTATCTTGCACGCGTGTATAAGTACGGGTTTGAGGGGTTCTATTTTGAAGGAAATCAGGGAACGGCAGAAAGTGCAGAGGCTACGGACAGAAAGTAGCGGGAAGAAGGAAAACAGGGAGCGTTTGGTTTATGGGAAAAAGTTTGTTTATCGCGGAAAAGCCCAGTGTGGCGCAGGAGTTTGCAAAGGCACTGGGGTATCAGTTTTCCAGACGGGATGGATATATGGAGTCACCGGAGGCTGTTGTGACGTGGTGCGTGGGGCATCTGGTGACGATGAGTTATCCGGAGGTTTATGATTCTGCGTTGCGACAGTGGAGACTGGAAACGATACCGTTTCTTCCGAAGGAGTTTCGGTATGAGGTGATTCCAAACGTAGAAAAGCAGTTCGGGATTGTAAGGGGACTTCTTTGCCGGGAGGATGTCGGCTGCATTTACGTCTGCACTGACTCCGGACGGGAGGGAGAGTATATTTATCGTCTGGTGGATCAGATGGCAGGGGTACCGGCAGAAAAGGAACGCAGGCGCGTCTGGATTGATTCGCAGACCGAGGAAGAAATCCTTCGGGGAATCCGGGAGGCAAAACCGCTGTCTGCTTATGACGCATTGGGAGATGCAGCCTATTTGCGTGCAAAAGAAGATTATCTGATGGGAATCAATTTTTCCAGAGTGCTGACATTAAAATATGGCATGGCTGTGAGGAGTTTTTTAAAGGCAGAAAGAAATCAGGCAATTTCCGTGGGACGTGTTATGACCTGTGTGCTTGGAATGGTAGTGCGAAGAGAACGGGAGATTCGAGCGTTTGTAAAAACACCGTTTTATCGTGTGACAGCAAGACTTTCTGCAGGAATGTCCGCTTTTGAGGCGGAGTTTCGTGCTGTGAAGGGATCGAGGTACGAGGGCTCTCCGAAGCTTTATAAAGAAAACGGATTCCGGAATAAGGAAGATGCCAAGGGGCTTATTACAGAGTTAAATCTGTCGCCGGGAGCGGAGTTTGAGGAGCTTACCGAAAAAGAGAAACAGTTTACCGTACAGCACGCTGCAGAGGAACTTGCGGCGACGATAGAGCAGCTGGAAAAAAAGCAGGAAAAGAAAAATCCACCGTTATTGTTTAACCTTGCGGAGCTTCAGAACGAGTGTGCAAGACTCTTTAAAATCAGTCCGGATGAAACGCTGAAAATTGTGCAGGAATTGTACGAAAAAAAGCTGGTTTCCTATCCGCGAACGGATGCAAGAGTGCTTTCCACCGCAGTGGCAAAGGAAATTGCCAAAAATATCAGCGGTCTGAAAAACTACACGCCGGCAGCAGGGTTTGCAGAGCAGGTGCTTCAGAGGGGCAGCTACAAGGGATTGGAAAAGACCCGCTATGTCAATGATAAGCAGATTACGGATCATTATGC
>CAZCON010000039.1:0-9322 GCA_964500085.1 uncultured Lachnospiraceae bacterium | reverse complement strand
GATGTGCAGGAGGCAATGTATCGTTCCATAAAGGGTATGGAGCATGCAAAAATTGTGAAAAATGCGTATGCGATTGAATATGATTGTATCAATCCAATGCAGCTTAAGGCAAGTCTGGAATTTAAGAAAATAAGCGGTCTGTTTAGCGGAGGGCAGTTTAATGGAAGCTCCGGTTATGAAGAAGCAGCGGCGCAGGGGCTCATTGCAGGAATCAATGCAGCACGTAAGCTGCAGGGCAGGGAACCTCTTGTTTTAGATCGTTCTGAGGCGTATATCGGAGTGCTGATTGATGATTTGGTGACGAAGGAAACACATGAGCCTTACCGGATGATGACCTCCCGTGCGGAATATCGTTTAATTTTAAGGCAGGACAATGCAGATTTACGTTTGACGAAATATGGATATGAGGTAGGTCTGATTGGAAAAGAACGCTATGAGCGCTTAGAAGAAAAGCGGAAACAGATTCAAATGGAAATTGAGCGCGCAAAGGAGAAAACAATTGGTGCAAATTCAAGGGTACAGGAGCTTTTAACTGCACTTGGCAGTACCCCGTTAAAATCCGGCACGACCCTTGCAGAATTAATTACCCGGCCGGAGCTTTCTTATGATGTGTTAGCACCGATTGACAGTGATCGTCCAAAGCTTCCGGAGGCTGTAACAGAGCAGGTTGAAATTGAATTAAAATATGAGGGATATATTAAACGGCAGATGAGTCAGGTAGCCCAGTTTAAAAAAATGGAACATAAAAAAATACCGGCGGATATTGATTATGATGCAATTCCATCCATTCGTATAGAGGCAAGACAGAAATTAAAACAGGTACGTCCGGAGAATGTAGGACAGGCATCCCGAATTTCCGGGGTTTCTCCGGCAGATATATCCGTGCTTCTTGTATATCTGGGAAGGTAGGAATGATGTCAAAGGGCAGAACAGAAGTGCAAAACAGGAGGAATTATGCGGGACAATACCATACTGGTAAGCGGAGCAGAAAAAATAGGGATTGTATTAAGCGGGCAGCAGCAGGAACAATTTGAGGCTTATTATGATTATTTGATTGCACAAAATGAGGTAATGAATCTGACTGCAATTACAGAGTATAAGGAAGTTCTTTGCAAACATTTTCTTGACAGCTTATTTTTAGCAAAGCAGATAAAAAGCTGGAATGGAAAACGGATTCTGGACGTAGGCACGGGTGCAGGGTTTCCCGGTATTCCGCTCAAAATTGCTTTTCCGGAAGCGGAGTTTGTGCTGATGGATTCACTCAATAAGCGTATTGGATTTTTAAATCGTACAATAGAACAATTAGGTCTTACGAAAATTACTGCAATACACGCAAGAGCGGAGGAAGCCGGAAGAAAGGAAGAATACAGAGAACAATTTGATTATTGCGTTTCACGTGCGGTAGCAAGGCTTTCCAGCTTATCCGAGTTTTGTATTCCGTTTGTAAAGCCGGGAGGAATGTTTATTTCTTATAAGGCGGGGGATTGTGCAGCAGAATGTAAGGAAGCCGGACAGGCAATCAAAATATTAGGCGGACGGTTACTTAAGGCAGAGGAGGATTGCCTGCCGGATACGGATATTACACGTACCTTTGTACTGATACAAAAGGAAAAAAGAACACCGGAAAAATATCCGAGAGGACAGGGAAAACCGTTAAAACAGCCATTATAAACAAGTCGAAAACATATAATACTTTTAAAACGATAAATCAGAAGGGAAGAAGCGGTATGATTTGCGGAAGATATTATTTGGGACTGGAACACATGGAAGAAATAGCGCCGATTCGCCGTGAGGTATTTGGCACAGAACAGGGATTTACAGAAGATATTCTCTTTGATGAAGCAGACGAAACTGCGGTTCAGGCTGTTGTATATAAGGATATGAACAGAACTGTACCGGTGGGTGTCGGACGACTTATTAAGCTTCCGGAGGAGGGAGATTATAAAATTGGACGAATCGCCGTGAAAAAGACAGAACGTGGACAAGGCTTTGGAGATTTTATTGTGCGGATGCTTGTGGATAAAGGTCTGATGATGGGCGCAGATCGTGTATTAGTTGGTTCGCAGCCTCATGCCGTTGGATTTTATAAAAAAATCGGATTTCGTCCAACCGGTGAAAGCTATGTAGAGGCCGGTATTGAACATACCGTTATGGAAATCAGACAAAACAGTATTTGTAAGGCTTGTCAGAAGCCCACTTCGTAGTATTTTGAACAGACACTTACGCATTGGTGTATATGGTATGGATGTTTTCACCTGTTCACTCAGTATAGGAGGTGCCCATGGAAAAGAAAGAGAAGCTAACGGTAGAAGAGGCGGTCAATTTTTTAGAGGTGCTGGAAGCAGAAAATGAAGAGCGGCTTACAAAGGTAATAGAAGAAATCCAGAATCTTGAACAGAAGCTGCGGGAAGCAGAATATGAATTGTCAGAGCTGAATCAAAAGCCCAATACAAATATGAATTTCTTTTCTCCAATCGGGGTATATGAAGAGGAGGAGGAACGGAAGAGTCTTTTGCAGAATGTAGAAGGCTTAAAGGATAAGCTTCCGGATTTAAAAGAAAATCTGCAACAATACTATAATCGAAAAGAACAGCTGCAGAATTTAAAGCTTCTTATAAATAAACTGTCTGAGCCGGAACCTATATTGCCGGAGCAAAAGAAAAACAGTAGCCGCAGTCTGCATTTTTTGGAAACGCAGGAATGCGACAGAAACAGGATAGCAAGAGATTTGCATGATTCATCGGTACAAAGTCTGACTAGTCTTGTGCATAAAACGGAGCTTTGTATGCGGTTAATGGATATTGACACAATTCGGGTCAAGCTGGAATTGCAGACTATGATAGAAACAATTAAAACGATTATCAATGGAATGCGGGAAATAATTTATGATTTACGTCCGATGTCATTAAATAATCTTGGACTGGCTGTAACCGTAGAATCCTATTGTATCCAGCTGCAAAAAAATTACGATATGGTAGTGAATTTGCAAACCATTGGAGAAGAGCCGGAGTTGCTTTCAATTGTAAAGATTACGCTGTATCGGATTTTGCAGGAAGCATGTAGTAATATCGTAAAGCATGCAAAAGCTTCGCAAATTGATATCTTACTTTCCTATGAAAATGAAAAAGTATTTCTTGAAATTAAGGATAACGGAGTTGGATTTGAAACGGAGACCGTAGTGTCTGAAAAGAAAGAAGAGGAATTGCACGGATTTGGTCTTACGATGATGAAAGAAAGAGTTGCTCTGTTGGGAGGAATTATTTCAATTGAATCTGTAATTCAAGAGGGAACTACTATCACGGTGGAGGTACCGGCAGAAACCGAAAAGGAGGAAACGAATGGGAAAAATTAATATTTTGCTTGTGGACGACCATTCCATTGTTCGTGAAGGCTTGAAGCAGCTTTTAGAATTAGATGGTGATATTAAGGTGATTGGTGAAGCCGGAGATGGAAAACGGTGTTTGGAGTTGATAGAAACACTTCATCCGGATGTGGTTTTACTGGATATTGATATGCCGGTTATGAACGGACTACAGGTATTGGAAACACTTCGTAGTACAGGAAGTCAGCAGAAGGTTCTGATTCTTACCATTCATAATGAAGTGGAATATTTGTTTCGTGCAGTAGAAATTGGTGTGTCAGGATATGTATTAAAGGATTCAGAATCTGCTATTTTGAAAAATGCGATTTATACCATTTGTCGTGGTGAAAATTATATTGATGCAACGCTTGTACCTCTTTTAAAGGAAAAGAAATATATAAAGCAGAAAATGGTAGAGCAAGATAAAAATAGTCTCCTATCTTTTAGAGAAAAGGAAGTGCTTCACTATTTAGCAGAGGGATTATATAATAAAGAAATAGCATCGAAATTGAATATTAGTGAAAAAACGGTAAAAAACCATGTGTCAAATATATTTAAAAAAATTGGTGTGGCAGACCGGACACAGGCTGCTGTTTATGCAATCAAGCATAGCATTGTTGAATTGAAATAATTGATGTTTCACGTGGAACATTTCAAAGTGGAATTGTTTCACGTGAAACATTTTTATAGCTATTTAAAAAGAAGTATGTTATACTTAGAGTGAAGAAAAGATAAAACGGAAAGGTAGGAAGTGTTATGGGACGGGCAATCGCTGTTGCAAATCAAAAAGGCGGTGTAGGTAAAACAACTACGGCTATCAATCTTGCTGCTTGTCTAGCCGAAAAAGGAAAAAAGGTTTTGGCTGTTGATATTGACCCACAGGGGAATATGACAAGTGGTCTTGGTATCAATAAGAAAAAATGTAAAAGGACGGTGTATGACCTAATCATTGGTGAATGTGATCTGGAAGATTGCATTATGAAAAGTGTCATGAACGGAGTTATGGTAGTACCGTCAAATGTTGACCTTGCAGCTGCAGAAATTGAGCTGATAGGATTGGATAAAAAGGAATACATTTTAAAAAGTCATATAGATAAAGTGAGAGATGATTATGATTATATTGTGATTGATTGTCCACCTTCCTTAAATACTTTAACGGTAAATGCAATGACTACGGCAGACACGGTACTTGTACCAATTCAGTGTGAATATTATGCACTGGAGGGTCTGTCTCAGCTGGTACATACGATTGAGCTTGTTAAGAAAAGATTGAACCCTGATTTGGAAATGGAGGGTGTGGTGTTCACGATGTTTGATTCCAGAACAAATCTTTCTTTGCAGGTAGTAGAAAATGTGAGGAAAAATTTAAAAGAAAATATTTATAAGTCAATTATCCCGCGGAATGTTAAATTGGCGGAAGCACCGAGCCACGGTTTGCCAATTATTTTATATGATTCAAAGTGCAATGGTGCAGAGGGATATCGCGCACTTGCAGACGAAGTAATTGAACGAGATGTAAGAGAATGGTATCAGTATTAAGAGGAGGAAGTTACGATATGCCGGGAAAGAAAAAGTTAGCTTTAGGAAATGGTTTGGAAGGAATGTTTGGATTAGATGAATCTGTGGCAGAGGAAAAGAAAGATGATGTTTCACGTGAAACATTTCTTCGGCTTTCTGAAATTGAGCCGAATCGTACACAGCCACGTAGAAATTTTGATGAGGATGCACTACAGGAGCTGGCAGATTCCATTAAACAGTATGGAGTGATTCAACCGATTGTAGTACAGAAAAAAGGAAAACACTATGAAATCATTGCTGGTGAGCGGAGATGGCGAGCTGCCAGAAAGGCGGGCTTACTGGAGGTTCCGGTTATTGTAAAGGAATTCGCCGCAGAGGACATTTTCGCAATCGCCCTGATTGAGAACATTCAGCGTCAGGATTTGAATCCGATTGAAGAAGCACAGGCGTATAGCCGGCTGATTGAGGAGCATCATTTAAAGCAGGATGAATTGGCAGAAAAAGTGGCAAAGAACAGGGTTACTATTACAAATTCAATGCGCCTGCTTAAACTGGATGAGGGGGTACAGCAAATGTTAATTGAAAATATGCTGACCAGTGGCCATGCACGTGCACTTTTGGGGATTACAGATAAGGAAGAACAGCATAATTTGGCTTTACGGGTATTTGATGAAAAGCTGAGCGTGCGCGAAACGGAGAATTTAGTAAAGAAGACGTTGGCAATTGCAGAAGAAAAACCGCAGGAAAAAGTAAAGGAAGCAGATAAGGATGATTTCATTTATCGCGATATAGAAAAGAATATGAAGGATATCCTTGGTACGAAGGTGGAAATTAAGAAAAAAGCAAAAAATAAAGGACGCATTGAAATAGAATATTATTCTATGGAAGAGCTGGAACGAATTATTGAAATGATAAATCGCTTGAAATAGGAAGGACGGAAGTAAAAATGAATACAAATACAGTTCTAATTGGAAAAACTGCCTTTGACGCGGCAGCTGTGCTAAGATTTTCTCTTATCATCGGTATTTCATCGGTGATTATGATTTTAATACTGGCGGTACTGTTGATTCTTTCAATGATTAAGCTAAACAGATTGAATCAAAAGTATACAATATTTATGAAGGGATCTTCAGGCAAGGATTTGGAGAGTTCCATTCTCGCCCGATTCAAGGAGATTGATACGATAAAAACCGATTTGGAGTATATGTCCGGAAAATTAAATATTGCCTGTGAAACATTACTTACGGCATATCAGAAAATGAGTATTATTAAATATGATGCATTTAAGGAAATGGGTGGAAAGCTGAGTTTTTCGCTTGCAATGCTGGATGATAAAAACAGTGGATATATTTTAACCTCTGTGCATACGAGAGAGGGCTGTTATACCTATGTAAAGGAAATTATTAAAGGGGAGTCCTTTGTGGTTCTTTCCGAGGAAGAAAGAAAAGCATTAGAGGAAGCGAAGAATAAGAGAAATTATATGGGATAACCGGAGGTGTGGATTGAGAAAAATATCAGTAGAAGCAATCAAAGAAGGGGATATTCTTGCAAAAGATATTTATAGTTCCTCCGGCGTGGTTCTGATGGCGGAAGGAAGTAGGTTGAAAGAGGAATATATTCCAAGACTTCTGGACCTTCACATTGATATGATTTTTATTGATGAAGAGACAATAAGGGAGAATGTTGCAGAGGATATCAGTGAAGAGGAAATTAAAAAGCAGTGTGAGGAGTCGGTTAAGAATACGATTCAGAAATATACGTATGCAGAAAAGGATGAGCTGAAGGAGATTGTGAAGGTGGCGGACGAGATTATGTCTGACATTTTAAGCCAGCCGAATATTATGTATAACGTATCCTGTGTGCGTGAAAAAAGTAATGAACTGTACCAGCATTCTGTTAATGTGGCAGCAATTTCTACCCTGATTGCACTACGGGCAAAGCTTCCGAAAAGCAAGGTAAAGGAGGTCGCTATTGGTGCCCTGCTGCATGATATAGGCTATACTACCGTGACTGTGGATACTTCAAAGCTGATTTTTGCGGAATGTGAAGAAAAGGTGCGGAAGGAAGTAATGCGTCATGTTATTTATGGTTATACTGATGTAGAGAAGAAGGACTGGCTTTCAAAAACGGTTAAGGACATTGTTTTGCAGCATCATGAGCGAATGGACGGCAGTGGCTATCCATTTCATATGAAGGGAGAGCATTTAAAGCCGGAGGTTCGGATTGTTGCTTTGTGTGACCAGTTTGACAGTATGGTATATGGTAATTTGATGAGACGCTATAAGGTGAGAGAAGCAATAGATTATATTGTAAGTCAGGCAGGAATTCAGTTTGATTTTTCACTGGTGCAGATTTTTATGGAATCGGTGGCAGCGTATCCGGTGGAGACGACCGTAATTACGAACGAGGGAGATACGGCGGTAGTGCTTCGCCAGAATTATAAACTTCCGACAAGACCGGTAATTCGTTTGCTTAAAAATTCTGAAGGGGTACCGTATGAAGCGGGAGAGGAACGTGATTTGATGAAAAATCTTACACTGATGATTGTAGATTCCATTGAATGCTAGTATGATTGGAAAGGTGTTATAATGCATAGTTTTTTAAAAGCAGTTGGATTCAGTAATATTAGAAACCGCAATGAGGTAGAGCAGCTGATTCAGCTGGTGATTGACCAAGGAGCAGAGCGGTATATGTCAAATCTTGGCGGCAAGACAATGTTTGCAGAAATTTTACTGGAAACCTCAGAAAATGCCGGAGTTGCTCTTCGCGGAGAATATGACGAACGGGGAAGGTTTCACCCGGAGCATTATTTTCCGTACCTGCATGGAGAAAATGTAAGCTCCAATGAGCCGGTACTTATCAGCAAACGCGTGGATACGGATGCCTTTACCGGAATGTGTGATGACTATCGGTTAGGTGTTTCTCTTATTTTTTACTTGCAAAATGTGACAGACTATATCTCCAGAGATTATCCTGAGGAACGGAAGGAACGTCCGATTACGCTTGCGGCATTGGCAAGCGAAGGGAAAATATTGCTTCCGACGATGTCTATGCAGACCTCTCCGGTAAAAGAAGCTGTGGACAGCTCCGGAAGAACTGCACTGATTGAAGCTGCAAGAAAGGGAGATAAGGATGCTATGGAGGCACTGACGATTGACGATATAGATTTGTATGCACAAATCAATCAGCGTCTGAAGTCAGAGGACATTTATTCCATCGTGGAAACCACTTTTATTCCGTATGGTTCGGAATCGGATAATTATACTATTCTTGCAACCATTGAATCCGTGTCAGAGCATAAAAACAGTATGACAGGAGAGGAGCTTTATTACATGGATGTACGATGCAATGAGGTATGCTTTCCGGTCTGTATCAATAAAAAAAATTTGTATGGAGAGCCAAAGGAGGGCAGACGTTTTCGGGGAAATATCTGGATGCAGGGAATGGTAGGCTTTGAATGTTAATAATAAAAAGCTAAATTTTTTATAAAATTAAGCGTTCCTCTTGACAAAAGGAAAGTTGCGTGTTATATTACAGGTAGAACAAAGGAAGAGAAATAATTCCCCTCCCGGTTCCTGCTAAAATAACCTGTTGGCACGCATTGTCTAATAAAAAGGAGGAATGACCTATGTTGTTGCCTAGTATTTTTGGAGAAAACCTGTTTGATGAGTGGATGGACTTTTCATTTCCTGATATTGATAAAGCCCTCTACGGGAAACATGCAAAGAACATGATGAAAACCGATGTAAAAGAGACCGATCAGGGCTATGAGGTTTTCATTGACCTTCCGGGCTTCAAGAAGGACGAGGTTTCCGTTCAGCTGGAGAGCGGTTATCTTACTATTCAGGCTGCGAAGGGGCTTGATAAGGAAGAGAAGGATAAGCACGGCAAATATTTGAGAAAAGAGCGTTATGCAGGCGGCATGAGCCGGAGCTTTTATGTGGGCGATGCCGTAAAGAAGGAGGATATTCATGCGAAGTACGAAAATGGTATTTTAAAGCTTGCTTTGCCGAAGGAGGAGCCAAGGGCAATCGAAAGTAATAACCATTACATTTCCATTGAAGGCTGAGTGAACGCTTGATAAATTGAAAAAAGTATGTTCCAACAGTTCACTGAGAAAGTCCCGGCAGCGCTGCTGCCGGGGCTTTTTTCATGAAAAATGACTGAAAAATGCAAGGTTTTTCCTGCGAAAGAGTTGACGAAAGCATAAAATCATAGTAAAATGGTTAGGTGTGAACGGTTGGTGTACAATAGGCAGTAAGCGTATGCTGCAACAGCTCGGTTCGATAGGGCAATTGCTTTCTAAGAGTTTGTTATAACAATCTCTTTTAGGGCAAAGGTGATTGGCACACTGTCAGATAAAAACCAAATAATCATAGATTTTTAAAAAATGCCGCTTTAGTTAAATGGATATAACAAGCCCCTCCTAAGGGCTAGTTGAGG
>CAZCON010000038.1:0-9355 GCA_964500085.1 uncultured Lachnospiraceae bacterium | reverse complement strand
TAATACCGGTACGCACAAACTCTTTAATGGTAAAGCCCTCCAGCAACCGGATAAACGCATCAATCTTTGCCTGATTCCCGGTAAGCTCAATCATCAGGGACTCCGGTGCCACATCCACTATCTTCGCGCGGAAAATATCTGCTACCGAAATGACTGACTGGCGTTCCTTCTGATTTGCCTGCACCTTTACCAGCACAAGCTCTCTGCAAACTGACTCTCCCGGAAGCAGCTCTGTAATCTCTACTACATCCTCCAGCTTCGCAAGCTGTCTGCGAATCTGCTCCAGAATGCCGTCCTCACCGCTGACCGCCACGGTCATCCGGGAAAACTCCGGATTTTCCGTCTCTCCCACGGAAAGGCTGTCAATATTGTAACCACGGCGGCTGAACAAACCGGATACGCGGCTTAACACACCTGCCGTATTCTCTACTAAAATAGACAATACCATTCGGCTCATAAGTTTCCTTCTTTCTCACTGTATTATGTCAAAGTGTATTTTATCAGTCCTCATAACTTTTGTCAAGAAAAAACGCAAAGAAAACCGTTTTTGACGCAGGCATTTTTATAAGCTTTCCCTGAGCAGCTTATTTACCGTTGCAGGGTCTGCTTTCCCTTTTGTTTTTTTCATGACCTGCCCCACCAGAAACCCGAATACCTTTTCCTTACCGGCACGATATTCCGCCACAATCTTTGCGTTTTCCATAATCATCTCTTGAATTGCCGCCTGTAATGCTCCCACATCCGAAAGACTCCTAAGTCCGTGCGTTTCTATGTAGGAAAGCGGTTCGACATTCTCCCATACAACCCTTGTAAACACTTCCCTTGCATTCTCCCGGTTGATTTTCCCCTCTTCCACCGCTAAAATTAAATCTGCCATATGCTTTGGCGTAAAGGACAACGTCTCCGGGTCTTTGTTTTTTTCTTTTAAGCTGCCAAGCAGCTCACCCATAAACCAGTTCGCCGTCTTTTTCGGTTTTCCGGAGCACCCTGCCGTTTCCTCAAACAGCTCTGCCAGACGCTTTGACTGGGTAAGAAGCTCTGCGTCGTAGCGTGGAATACCATACTCTGTCTGAAAGCGTGCCGCCCTCTCCTCCTGAAACTCCGGCTGACATTCTTTTACTTTCTTTATCCATTCCTCCGAAATTAACACCGGTGGAACATCGGGGTCCGGAAAATAACGGTAATCCTTCGAGTCCTCCTTTGAGCGCATCGGATAGGAGCAGCCTGCAGCATCGTCCCAACGCCTTGTTTCCTGTATCACCTGTCCTCCGGCGTTCAATACCTCTGTCTGACGTTTGCTCTCTGCGGCAATCGCACGGGTAATGGCCTTAAATGAATTTAAATTTTTCATCTCCGTCCGCGTACCAAGCATTTTCTTTCCCGATTTTCGCACGGAAAGGTTCACATCCACCCGCATGGAGCCCTCCTGTAGCCTGCAATCGGAAATGCCAAGATACCTGCAAAGCATACGCAGCTTTTCCAGATAAGCAATGACCTCCCCCTCATTCCGAAAATCCGGCTCTGATACAATTTCAATCAGCGGCACGCCGCTCCGGTTATAATCGACCAAAGAAACTCCTGTTTCCTCGTCATGGGTCAGCTTTCCTGCGTCCTCCTCCAGATGCATTTCGTGAATGCGGATGCACTTCCTGCCATATCCTTCCGTATCCTTTTCATCGCGGGACCCGTCTGTTACTGCAAGCTCCAGACAGCCGTCCCGGCAAATCGGCACATAGCGTTGTGAAATCTGATAATTTTGCGGATTGTCCGGATAAAAATAGTTTTTCCGGTCAAAAAAGCACCTTCGGTTCAACCTGCTTCCAGTCGCCAGCCCTAATGCAACGGCATACTCTACCGCCTTTTTATTTAATACCGGTAGGCTTCCGGGCATTCCCGTACACACGGGACAGGTCTGTGTATTCGGCATGGCTCCGAATTTTGTGGAGCAGCCGCAAAATATCTTTGTTGCGGTCGCAAGCTCAATATGTACCTCCAGTCCGATGACCATCTCATAGCCCGGTTCTGTTATTTCCGTATGTTTCTTTTCCATTCTGCCACTCCCCCTTTCTCTCATTCTGTCCGGTTTCCTCCTTTTGTCTTTTGTGCCGTTTCCCGTCTCCACACTCCCATCCGCACGAAAAGACGCTCTCTGCCACCGTATTCTCCGACACCATTTCTCCCATTTCACACTCCCATGCGCGCGGAAGCCTCCCACGCAGCGCCTCATACGCTCCCGCCACCGTAAACAGCGTTTCCTCGCAAAAACGGTTTGCAATCATTTGCATACCAATCGGCATGCCTTTCCCGTCAAAGCCGCACGGCACACTGATTGCAGGAAGCCCCGCCAGATTCGTTGCCACCGTATCCACATCCCCCAGGTACATCTGAAGCGGTTCCAACAGGCTTTTCCCAAATTCCGGCGCCGTTGCAGGTGTCGTTGGTGTTAACAGACAGTCATATACCGAAAATGCCCTGTCATACTCCTCCTTCAGCATACGCTTTACTTTTAATGCCTTCAGATAATACGCATCGTAATAACCTTCGCTGAGTACGAAGGTTCCCAGTAAAATCCGGCGCTTTACTTCCTCTCCAAAGCCCTCCGTGCGACTCCTTTTATACATGGCTGAAAGCGTTTCTGCTTCTGTCCGGTACCCGTATTTTACCCCGTCAAACCGAGACAGATTGGAGCTTGCCTCCGCACAGGCAAGCAGATAATAGGTCGCCACCGCATATTCGGTAAGCGGCAGGGACATTTCCTCTACTATGGCTCCGTTTTGCTCCAGCAATAACGCAGCCTGCCATACAGCCGCCCTTACCTCTGCATTTGTTCCTTCCCCAAAATACTCCTTTGGTATTCCGATTCGCATCCCACGGATTTCCTTCCGGCACCTCTCATCCGTCTCATTTTGTGTATCCTGTGAAACACTTACCTGCTTCTTTACCGTAGTGGCATCCCTTGCATCCGGTCCTGCAATCACCTCATACAACGCCCTGCAGTCCGCAACGGTTCTTCCCACCGGACCAATCTGATCCAAGGACGACGCATATGCAATCAGACCATATCGGGACACTCTTCCATAGGTGGGCTTTAATCCCACTACGCCGCAAAATGCCGCAGGCTGCCGCACAGAGCCCCCGGTATCGGAACCAAGGGCAAGTGGCACCTCGCCGGCGGCCACTGCCGCGCAGGAGCCTCCGGAAGACCCTCCCGGTACATATGCCGTATCCCACGGATTTTTTGTCGTCCGGAACGCAGACGTTTCCGTCGTACTTCCCATGGCAAACTCATCCATGTTGGTCTTTCCCATAACAATCATTCCTGCAGCCTCCAGCCGTTCTACTACTGTTGCGTCATAGGTCGGCACAAAATGCTCCAGCATTTTGGACGCACAGGTTGTCCGTAAGCCTTTGGTACAAATATTGTCCTTTATCGCAACCGGTACTCCCGCTAACCTTCCGCCATACCGACCGCTTCGAATCCCCTTTTGTACCTCGGCAGCACGCTCCGCAAGCCGTGCTTCATCCATTGTTAAAAACGCACCGATTTCCGGCTCTGTTTCCATAATCCTCTTCTGTAGCAGTGAAACCGTCTCCTCCACTCCTACTTCCTTATGTTTCATTTTTTCGCTTAATGCCCTCGCGGACAGCCGCAGAAGCTCCATCCTTTTTTCCTCCATTACACTGTTTTCGGCACAACAAACCACCCGTCCTCCCGCTTCGGTGCATTCTGAAGCGTTTTCTCTTTCCCATCCGGATTTGTTACCACATCCTCACGAAACACATTTTCCTCCTCATTCATATATGACAACGGCGAAATTCTCCCCGTATCCAGTTCGTTTATTTTTTCTGCATATGCCAACAGCTTTTCCATTTCCTCAATCATCCGCTGTTTTTCAGACTCTTCTATGGTAAGCTTTGCGAGAGCTTCCATTTTTTCAATCACGGCATCCTCCAATTTTATCATTCCTCTCTACCTCGCTTTCTATTACAGCCCCGTGTGTTCCGCCGCTGCCTTCTGCCCCCAAGACTCCCTCCGTGTTTTCTTTGGATTGCTTGCTTTTTTTCCGTTCCCACGGTATACTAGGCTATAGCATCCGGAAAGGCTGTCCTTCCTGATGACTGCTTTCCTTTGTATTTCTTTGTCTGTAAGGAGGTTGTTATGACACGCATGACCAACGCAACACCGAAACCCCTTTTTTTTCCGTGTCCTGCCCTTTTCCTGCTTGTTTCCGCTCTCTGTTTTGCCGGCTGTACCTCCCGCCCCAACGTACCGGATACAACGATTGATTTTTCACAGCATACGGACGGTTCCCGCATAACGGCAGAAGAGCTTTCCTCTTATCAGCAGTCCGTTCTTGATACTTTGGTTATTACAGAACAAGGCGGCAACCTGACCGGCACCCATACCGGTCTGTTTTCTACCGTAGTTTCCATTACGCTTTATCAAGCTGCCGACAAAGACTTATTAAAAAGCTGCTTTTCCCTGCTTGCCGAATACGAAACCATTCTTAGCCGTACCATGCCGGGAAGTGAGCTTTATGCCGTAAACCAGAACACCTCAGGCGTCATGGAGCTCTCCAATGACCTTGCACAGGTCATTGCGCTTGGTCTGCAGTATAAGGAAATTTCCAACGGAATGTTTGACATCACCACCGCTCCTTTAAGCGACCTTTGGGCCTTTGGCTCCGGCTCCGCCGTTCCAGAGGACAGTAAACTGCTGGAAGCACTTTCTAAGGTGGACAGCAGCCTCGTTTCCCTACATGGCACAACATTAACCTATCCTGCCGGCACCGGCTTTGATCTTGGTGCATTGGCAAAGGGCTGGCTTGCCGACCGTCTTGCCGCCTATCTGATGGAGCAGGGTATCCAAAGCGCCATGATAAATCTGGGTGGAAATGTACTGGCGCTTGGAGAAAAGCCCGATGGCAGTGCCTACCGTGTCGGCATTACACTGCCCTTCTCCGGTTCCTCTGAGCTTGCCGGTGTTCTTTCCTTAAAAAACCGTTCTGTTGTCACCTCCGGTATCTACGAACGTTTTTTTATCAATAATAACACATTGTATCATCATCTTCTGGATGCCACCACCGGCTATCCCGCAGAAAATGACCTGTTATCCGTCACAATTGTTTGTGAAAGCTCTGCCTTGGCAGACCTTCTCTCAACGGTCTGCTTTCTTCTTGGGCGCGAGGACGGTCTTGCACTCATCAATCAGCTTCGTTCCCATACTGATGTGGCCGCCCTGTTTTTAAGCGGAACCTATCGCATTGAAACCAAACAGGTAGAACATCTGCAATATCATTTTTCAGAGGGCTTTGAAGAGCTGTTTCAGCCAAACTGAAGCTTTCTTTGACATTTATCGTATCGTCCGCCGCAACCGTTTTACAGCACCTTATAACTGCAAAAGCCGATATAACCGCAGATTCTCCCGGTTGTTTCCGCCAAATAAAACGTAATAGTCAATCTGCTTTTCGTTTTCAGTACAAATGTACTGTCCGTACATTCCCACACCGCAAAAGGAGACGGTATGCTCCGCGGAAACAGAAACACCGTACCCTTTTTGTGAAAGCAGTAAAGGCATTCGCTTTTTCTTTCCCCCGATGGAAATATAACGTGCTTTCCCGTTTACCGGCTCCAATTCAACATCCAGAATCCCTTTCGCAACCACTTTTTCACTCTTTGCCCATTCAAAATAATTCCAGGTTTTTAAACTGTCCGGTTCTATCTGGCGCGGCTCCTTTTCAGATTCTTTCAAAAGAAGCGTTCCTTTCGTATCCAAAAAGGTTATGGCTCCGCTTTTTTTCCCGATACGAACCACAAGCTTTTTCGTAATGATTTCATATGCGCTAGCATTTTCCCTGGTAAGAAAGGTCGCCTTTTCCTCTCCCGTATACTTCCATACTCCGTCCGCAAACGAGCTTTCCTGTCCCCTGACAAACTGCACCCGGACGATTTCCTCTGCCAACGGGGTCACCCGAAGGATTCCATAATTACTCATAAAATCAACAAACGTCTTTGATTTCTTTGCCCAACGCACCCCGCAATCTATTCTGCCGTGCCCCTTCGGTGCTATTTTTTCCGCTTGTACAATTGAGTTAAACAGATAAGGTGATGTATTAAGTTCCTCCTCCGGAGCCTCCTCCGTTTTTCCCACCCTGTGTACCTGTTTTTCAACCGGCTTTTCTGTCGTTTTTTCCGGCTGCTTTGGCTTTTCCTGCTGATTCAACCCGTACCGCCTTGTTGTCCGCTCAAGACACATTGCAAGCTCTGCCTGTTTTTTTTCTTCTGTAAGCCTTGGAATGACACGGGGCGCTGCCATGCGTAACGCAGCCTGTTGTTTTTCTAAGGAACGCAGCTTTTTTTCTTCCGACACAGGTGTCCCTATCAGCTCTGTCAAATCATTTCTATGCACAACGGTCAGCTCATGCAGTGCTCTGGTGGCCGCCACATACAGCAGCTTTACATACCGGTCTTCCATCGGATACTTCTCCTTTGACGGATGATACAGCAGAACGGCATCAAATTCCAAGCCCTTCGTGTATTCCACGGGAAGCACCATGACTCCTTCATCAAATACGGCAGTCTCCGGATTATTATCTGCCAGCACAATCTTTTTGCCAAGAAGCTTTGTTACATGAGCCGCTTCCTGCTCGTCGGCACATATCACGGCAATCGTTCCATGACCTTCCTTTTTCCAGCGTTCGAGGATACTGACAACTGCCCGGTTCATTTGACTTTCCGTATCATATGCCAGTACGCTCACCGGATTTCCATGACGCAGAAGCGGTTCGACCGGATAAATTGCGAAATTACCATGACGTAAAACCTCCGTGGCAAATTCCGATATCTCAACCGTATTACGATAGCTCTTCTTTAAAATACCAAAGTTATCATACGCTCCAGTCAAAATGAGTTTTCGTAGTTCCTCCCAGTCATTTAATCCATAGCCGTAATGTATATTTTGGGAAACATCCCCCATAATCGTATAAGTACAGCCTCTAAGACAATACGCAAGGGTAGCATATACCATCATTCCAAAATCCTGTGCTTCATCAATGACGACATGTGACGCTTCTCGGATTGGGTCTATTTCCTTAATCCGCTTATACAAATACGCCAGTGCCGCAAGGTCATAAACATCATAGTTCCCATATTCTACAAAAATTTTACTTCCCTTTTTCCTCTGCCCCTCCAAAAACTCTTCATATAACGCAAACAGGGACCCTTTCCATTCCTCTTTGCCGAAATGGACTTTACAGCTTCTGTTCAGTTCCTTTTTCTCCTCCGGCGTATACGAAACAGATTTTCCGGTCAATTCATTTTCCAGTCTGCCAAGCAACCATTCATTCAGCGCATTTATTTTTGCCTGCACCGACAGCTGCGGATTACTCTTTCTATAATTCTCAATGGACTTCTTCTCTAAAAGCACCGTTCCGTTCTTTTCAATGACGACCGATTCCGTTGGGATTATTTTTTCCTCATATTCTTCACAAAAAGCTTCCAAATCATGAAACCATGCGGATTCTCCCTTCCGATATGCCTCTTTGTTCTTTTGATCTGTTGCCACAATCTTATACTTCTGATTCTCCCAATCCTCGTAGAGCAAACGGGTAAACAGCTGCTCCATCGTCATCTGGGAAACGCCGTATACATCCAGCTCCGGCAGTACACCGGTAATATAATTTAACAGAATCCGGTTGCTTCCCACAAGATAAAAATCCACCGGGCGAAACTGCTCATAGTTATATAAAATATGGGAAATGCGGTGCATTGCCACTGTTGTCTTTCCGGAACCGGCCACTCCCTGCACAATTAAATTCGTCTTTGGTGACATTCGTATCATCGTATTTTGCTCTTTTTGTATGGTCGCGATAATTTCACCCAGCACGTTTTTTTTACTCTTTGCCAGATATTTTGTAAGAAGCTCATCATTTGCCACAATATCCGAATCAAAAAAATCTATCAGCTTATCCCCTTCTATTTCGTAGGTACGTTTTCGAAACAAATCAATCTCATGAACCCTTGTTTCACCTTCTGTCGTATCCTTTACCTCATAGGTACAGGTTCCCAGTGCATTTTCGTAATACACGGATGCAATCGGTGCCCTCCAGTCAATGACCATCGGATTTACTCCATCGGATGAAATCCCCACACGACCCACATAATAAGATTCCGCTTCCGAAAGACCTGCCCCCGTAAAATCAATCCTTCCGAAATACGGTTTTTTGCGGGCTTTTATGCTCCGAAGCAGGTCCTGCTTGCTTTCCTGAAACAATGACTCCGTATTGTTCCATAAGGCTTGCATTTCTTTATCCCTGGAGTCAAAGGAATCTAACATTTCCTTCAGCTGTTCCGACAATCCCGCCTGCTGCCTCTCTGACCGCTCCAGGTTCTTCTGTGCAACTTCCAGGATTTTTTTCAACTGCTGCTCTTCTTCTTCTCTGATGATACCAGGCACATTCATTTGGCTGTTCTCCTTCTCTTTGCAATATTTTGCACATCCCGTCACGAACACCAATTTCTGTTACAGAACCATTCTAACACTTTTTCCAAAAAAGGTATAGACTTGTTTTTTCAGATGTTGTAATGCAAAATGAGGTGTGCCTATTTTTAGACACACCTCATTTTTTAATTACCACCTGTATATCAAATTTTTTCTGCCTGTATACCAGACACAGAATAAAATGTCAGGGCAAACCATAGCCAAACGCAAAAAAGCATCTCTGTCCCAAACAATTTCACGGCGTAAGTACGCGCGTCCTGTGGAGCATTTTTGTCACGCTCTCTCCTCTTTACACTTTTTCCGTTTCCAGCTGTTCCTCTTCCAAAGAAAACGTGCTGAAAATGCCCAACCTTTCCCATCATGCGGAAGGTTCCCGCATGACCAAGGAGAAGGTGTCTGCTAAAAGACTGCTTCTCCCTGCTTGCCGGATACAAAACAATTCTCAGCTGTACCATGCCGGGAAGTGAGCTTTTTACTGTAAATAAAAACACCTCCTCATCGCCACCATTTCAGATACAAAAGGGATAGCTCTCCACATCCGATATTGTCCTGTTTTTCTTGCCTAAACCGTCGCAGTGTAAACATCTAAACTTCCCGACATCCGGATTCCAAGCATACTTCTTATGGCATTTCGGGCAAATCTTCCATTCAGATACCATTGTCATTGCTGCAACGCCTCCTCCTTCCTCCGAACGTATACTATACTCATCCAAAGTGCTCTATTTAAGAATTTTTGACACACATTCCGTTGCATCAATACAGTATAATGGTTGAACACAGTTTTTTTGGAATTCCTAATTTCTGAGCAGCTTTATGCCCACCGATTTCCTGGGCAAGCTTTACAGCCTGTGCTTT